>CAZVCD010000316.1:0-3113 GCA_964625675.1 uncultured Victivallales bacterium
TACAACAAAAAACACCCGCACTCATCAATTAAGTATGAACGGGATAAATAGCAAGTCCACTAATAATGATAGCAACGCAAATATAAATGTATACAAAGGATATACAGAGAGAGAACCCAAAATCATAATTTCAACAATAAGTTTAACAAATTAAAAAATTGTTTACAGAGTTAATATGTATAGCTGTACCAATTACAAAAGATTTTTATTGTGAACTTTAAGGACTAAAAAAATGCGAATTTGTGAATTTTTCGACTCTTTTTTTATTCTCTCTTTTTGAGGCTAATATTGAGCAAGTCCACTGATATATGGTAGTAATTATATTATTGTTGTAGTGTCTTCTTATTATATGAATCATTAAGTAAACCATAAGCAAAAACACAAGAAAATACAGAGAAAGTTTTTTTTGGTGTAAAAAATGAGCAAAAAAATAAAATATATAAAATTTGGTTATCGTTCCACAATGTCAGTTGAGGATATAGATAGTTTTTATATTTTGCTGAATGTTACTGCAACGAATCAGGTCAAAGTACAGAATCGTTTCAAATTTGCTTTAGGCTGCCTTATGGCTGCGATGTATGAATCCTATAGTCAGGGTGTTGAATTATCCATACCGAGTGAAGAAAGACATTATTTATATAATCATGGACGTTATAATCCGCATGGAGTATCAGCTAATATTGTGAGAAAACTGATTGCCAAATTAATAGAACATGGATTTTTGATAAAAACAACGGACTATTCCTATTTACCGTCAGGTGGAGGTCATACGAGATTATATCAGGCAACATTTAAGTTTGTTGAGTTAGTAGACAAACCAAAGCCGAATCCTGAATGGGAGTGTATCAGAATAAAGAGTAAAACAAACGCAGTGAGAACTTCCCTTGTTGATTATACCGATACTCCATATTTAGAAAAATCACGGAAGCAGTTAACCAATTACAATAATTTTATTTCTCAGTTTGATATTAAAGGTCTAAATTCCGTTCAATATCTAAAAGACCGCAAAATCGTTAATTGTAAACTTCAAACAATTGCACACCGTTGTTTTACAGATGATGCAACAAAAGGCGGTCGATATGCTTACGGTGGGATTTCTCATTTATCAATGCCCAGAGCGTTTCGTAGTGAAATTCTTATT
Organism: uncultured Victivallales bacterium; assembly: GCA_964625675.1. Classification (GTDB taxonomy): domain Bacteria; phylum Verrucomicrobiota; class Lentisphaeria; order Victivallales; family GWF2-38-69. Next base: position 1,142 of record CAZVCD010000316.1, read on the forward strand.
GGTGGGTATCCAGTGGTGGAATATGACTACACGGCTCTTCATGTCTTTATGGCTTACCATACGTTAAAAATAAATTATAGTGGTGCTGATCCCTATCTTGATGTTTTTGGAATTAAAGATAATCACTTACGGAAAATTGTAAAAAAGTGCCTGCTGATTTCATTCAATATAGAATTTGACCGAACTTTTAAACGTTCAAGAGGGAATGCTATAATAGCAGTTAAGAAAGATTTAGAGGGCGATTATCAGACGGATATTAAAGAAGGAATAGATGCTATTCACTATAACGATGTACTGGCTAGACACTGCTTAACAATAAAGGATATTTTTCTAAAGATAGAAGAACATCACCAGCCTATACGTGAATTTTTCTATAGTGGTTGCGGAAGCAGATTCCAGCATAAGGATTCAGAGATAATGAGTGCAATCCTATTAGACTTTCAGGTGTTAAATATACCTGCATTGTCTGTTCATGATTCCGTTATTGTACGCAGGGATATAGACCCATTTTGTGTAATTGGCATACTTCAAACAGCTTATTTTTGCGTATATAAGAATTTTATAAAAGTTACTTCAGCAATAAATACTAAAATACAAATATCAGAATCGGAGGTGAAGCAAATGGATAGTGTTCAAAAAATTATAAAAGAGTTTATGCCGCATAGTTTCTATATGGCATACAGTCCACGTATAAATTCTACAGACACAAACTGGAGAATAAAGGTTGTACGGTCAGAATATAGTTGGAAAAGTAAAAACAGGAACTCTTCACGACTTGCAGCCTAATAAACCTTGCAAACAAGAGGAGGTACTGCCAATGAAAACCGAAAAACAATTATCTTTTGAACTATTTCAGGGAATATTAAAAATTTATATTGCAGATAATGAAGTATTGTCAAAGCAATATCACAATAGAGAACTAATGAGCTTGAGTATACAAAGCATATCATTGAATAATGAGCGTAGATATAAAATGATTTACAAAATGCTAAATACAAAAGCTGTATTCAGACGCCGTAAGTGGAAAAAATTTGTAAAAATTCAAGAGAAAATTAATCTTAAAATCAGACGTTTGATAGGCAAAATAAACAGTCTTGAAGGTCAGGATATCGAATATTATAAGCTACAACGCCTACATGCAACGAGAATAAAACTACTTGTAACTAGTCATGTAAAAGGTTTGAAGGATATGAATAACACTACAACACAAACTAACTAAGGTGGGGGCGTAATGAAACTGAGAAACATACAGGCTTTTTGTCAGATGCAGAATGAAAATTGTTATAGTTGCATCTTTGGTTATACCAGACCGTGGATGTACGACGAAGATATGAAAGATGAAGACGGAAATTATAATGTAACTCCTATGTGTAGATGGAATACAGTATGGAGCATTAATCCTACACGCTGGGATATTAAATATATTTCACGGCTTTACCAAGCACTGTTGAATCCTGAACAGGCTACAAATGGAACTCTGGATTTAAGAGAGGATGACGAAATAGTAGAAGATAGGGAATATGAGCAGCACTAACAACAAAATTGTTTTACCTATATTCGTGATAGCCGAGCAGTTTACCTTCAGATTTTTATAATTACTATTTGATACTGCATTAACTATAAAAAACTAATAGACAAGCAGTTAAAAGCGAGTATCGCTACTTCTTAGTATAAAATGTACGGGATAACTCAGCGCACGCATGGTACACAGAGAAGTTATTTCTCTCCAGTAAAAAAGAACCTTCCCCTCAGTTTCTCTCTATATAATTATTATACTATAACAACTACACTTATAACATCATTATCTCTATTACTAACAATGCTACTACTAGCTTCTATAATACTAATAATACTATCTACTACCTTCTATAGTATTAATACATATAGCTACTACTTCTTTACTACTATAAATATCTATTACTATTACATATATCATAGTAGTTCTATAATAATTATAATTTACTCTATTATA
>CAZVCD010000317.1:0-3101 GCA_964625675.1 uncultured Victivallales bacterium
GTACTGAATATAGGAAATTATAAAATATCAGCACAACATTTGCGACATTAACAAAGTATATCTTGTAAAGAACTTTCTATTTCTTCTGTATTTCTTCTTTTTTTGTATTACATTAACAGGAATTTTTTGTTATTAATTTGAGTATCTCAACTAATATAGCGGGATTATGATATCAAGATAAGTTTTGTTTTTGTCTTTTTATTTCATTGTGGTAGTTAACCTTTTTGACTATGAACATGTTAAAAAGCAAATTCCTATACACTTAAAAAGAAAGGTTTTAAAAATGGCTGAACATTTTTTACAGAATAATATTGCGAAAAGAATCGGTGGCAATATGTTTGGCAAAGATAATACTATCTATAAATTTGAAAAAATTAAACGTGCCAAGAAAGCGGCAATTGAAGCAAAACCTAATATGCCGTTAATTGATATGGGAGTTGGAGAACCTGACGAAATGGCCTATCACGCTGTTGTTGACAAACTGACAGAAGAAGCAGCAAAATGGGGAAATCGTCAGTATACAGATAATGGAATTGATGACTTTAAATTGGCCATAGCTAAATACATGAAACATATTTTTGCAGTAGACTTGGATGCGCAGACAGAAATATGTCATGCCGTAGGCAGTAAATCAGCTCTCTCTTTAATACCTGCTGCTTTTATTAATCCCGGCGATATTGCTATTATGACTGTTCCTGGTTATCCCGTTTGTGGTACATGGTCAAAATATCTTGGCGGCGATGTTATTAATCTCCCATTACTGGAAGAAAACAATTTTTTCCCTGATCTTGATTCTTTAACAGATGAACAGAAGAAAAAAGCAAAACTACTATATTTAAACTACCCAAATAACCCTACAGGTGCAGTTGCAACAGAAGAGTTTTACCTTAAAGCAATAGATTTTGCGCATAAAAACAATATTCTGATTATTTCGGATGCAGCGTATGCTCCGTTGACTTTTACCAAAAAGCCATTAAGTATTCTGGCGTTACCTGGAGGCAAAGAATGCGCTATTGAATTGCAGAGCATGTCCAAAGGGTTCAATATGACTGGTTGGAGGTTGAGTTGGGTCTGTGGTAACGCTCTTGCTGTAAAAGCATTTTCCTATGTGAAAGATAATGCTGACAGCGGCCAGTTCGCAGCTATACAGAAAGCAGCAACATGCGCACTTGAAAATTGGGAGAAGATAACCCCTGTAATTAACAAGAAATATGAAAGAAGACTACAGAAACTTGTAGCTATTCTTCAAGGCTGCGGTTTTCCGGCTAAAATGCCAGAAGGCAGTTTTTATCTATATGTAAAAATCCCGAAAGCTGTTGAAAATGGGCTTGAATTCAAAGATGCTGAAAGCTTTTCTCAATGGCTAATTACAGAAAAACTTATCAGTGCTGTTCCATGGGACGATGTTGGTCATTATATCCGCTTCAGCGCTACATTTGTAGCCCGCAGTGGTATAGACGAAGAAGAAAATGTATTAAAAGAATTTGCAAAACGAATGAATGAATCTAAATTTATTTTTTAATTTATCATCTTTATAGAGACGCAAAATTTTGCGTCTCATTTATATCGCATAATTATAAAAAATCAAAATATTTAGGAGTGAGAACAAATGGAAAAAAAGATAAGAGCACGTTTAGAAGAAGTTAGAAAATATCTCCAGGCAGATGGCGGAGATTTAGAAGTAGTAGAGATTAAAGATAAAGATGTAACATTGCGCTTAACAGGTGCATGCGGATGTTGTCCTCATGCTATGATCACTCTAAAAGAAGGTGTAGAAAAAGATCTTCGCGAACAAATTGATCCTGAAATAACTGTTCACCGCGCTGAAGCATAAAAAAGTTAGTTCAAATCATTTGGCTTTTGCATCCTTTTTCCAATGGAAGCAAAAGCCATTTTTGTTTTAAAATTATATACCGCCGGTAATTTCCAGGACTGCTCCGTTTATATAACCAGCTTCAGAAGAGGCCAGAAACGCAGCTGCAGGCGATATATCTTCAGGTTTACCAAAACGTTTAAGCGGTATTTGTTTACAATAAGCTTTTTTCTGTTCTTCCGTCAAATCAGCTATAAAATCTGTTTCTATAAAGCCGGGAGAAATACAGTTAGCAGTAATTTTATACCTGGCAGTTTCCTTAGATAAGGTTTTTGTAAAAGCAACCTGCCCGGCTTTTGATGCTGCGTAATTAGCCTGTCCAATAAATCCGAGTTTGCCTGAAGGTGAAGTAATTGTTATTATTCGACCAAAACGGTTATGGATCATTCTCATGATTCCCAGCTTGCTCATACTGTATGTACCGGTTAGATTTGTATCTATAACTTTCTGCCAGTCATCATAGGGCATAAGTCCAATAACGCTATCTCTGCGTATTCCTGCATTATTTACCAGCACATCCAATTTATCGTATTTCTTGTCAAAATCATCATAGAACGATTCAACCTGGTTATAGTCGGATATATCAAATTGAACTACTTCAAGAGAGCTATCTGAATGATTTTTAAGAAAATTCTCAGCATTCTTTTTATCTGTAGAATATGTTGCAATTACTGTAGCTCCGTATTTTAAAAATAATTCGGCAATAGATTTTCCTATTCCACGGGTTCCACCAGTAACAATAACCGTATAGTTTTGAAAATTAAAATTCATTGTCCTCAAACCTAAAAAGGGATGACTAAAAGCCATCCCCTATTTATTTAAATTAACAAGTAAAGCTTGTTTTTCTATTCAGCTGCAACTTCTTCAGTTGCTGCTTTTTTAGTAGATTTAACTTCAGCTACAACTTCTTCAGTTGATTTAGCTTCAACAGTTTTTTCTGTTTCAACTTTAGCTGTGCTTTTTTTCTTGCTTGATTTTGTAGGTAAAGCTTCTTCTACCCACTGTAAAATGCACATTTCAGCACCATCGCCCTGACGTTGTCCTAAACGGATAATACGTGTGTAACCACCGTTTCTTTCCATGTATTTAGGAGCTATGTCACTAAAAAGAATGCGGACTGCATCCTTATCGCGTAATTTACTAATTGCACGACGTCTGCAGTGAAGCGTTCCTTTTTTAGCCAGTGTAACCATTTTTTCAGCTACACGTCTAGTTGCTTTAGCTTTTA
>CAZVCD010000318.1:0-3097 GCA_964625675.1 uncultured Victivallales bacterium
AGTTTAAATAGTGAAGTTTGGGGGTAAAATATAAAGACTGGTAGCGGCTCAGGGATCCGATTCATATGAAGAAACAATCGCTATTCATGTCTACTATATGCACTCCACCTTTAGATGTAAGACATGCAATACTATTGAAAAAATGACAAAACAGCTACTGGATACTAAGTACACAGAAGCAATACAAGATAAAAAAATTATTTTTTCTGACGTAGACTTTCAGTCAAATAATGAACTTGCAAAAAAATTCAAGATAGTCTCAAGTTGTGTTGTTGTAGCTAAAGAAAAAAATGGTGTAATCTTTGAGTTTAAACGTCTCGATGACGTTTGGACATTATTGAACAAACCAAATGAATTTAACAAATATATCAGTAAAGCAATTAATTCATTTCTAGATAAAAAAGGAGACACTGATTGAGCTGGTATATTGTATCAACAGCTATTTGGCTTGGTATTCTGACTTCAATTAGTCCATGCCCTTTAACAGCTAATATTTCTGCAATATCATTTATCGGAAGATTTGTAGGGCATGACCGTAATGTTTTATTCTCAGGTTTACTGTATACAGCTGGTCGCACCGTCACATATCTGATTATCGGAATCCTTATTTCCGGTGGCATTCTTGCGAGCAGTGAACTATCTCTTTTTCTTCAAAAATATCTAAATGACATTCTTGGACCAATTCTTATACTACTAGGCATGGTTCTTCTTGGAATGCTTGGGACAACCCTTTCTCTAAATCTTATTAATACAGAAAAACTGAAAAATAGTGCAAAATGCAAAAGTGTTGTTTTTTCTTTTCCTCTGGGAGTAATTTTAGCATTATCTTTTTGCCCGATCTCTGCAGGGCTTTTTTTCGGAGCATTAATACCACTAGCACTGAAAATCAACAGTTATTTTATTATTCCTGTATTATACGGCATAGGAACGGCTGTCCCAGTAATTTTTTTCGCTTTTCTTATTGCATTTGGAAGTGAGTATTTAGGCAAAGCTTTTCATTGTCTGATAAAAATTGAAATTTGGTTTAGATACATAGCCGGAATCTTATTTATTGCAGCAGGAATTTACTATTGTCTAATTTTTATTTATGATGTATTATAAATAAAAAATAGTCATACAAAAATGATTTTTATTGAAAGTGTAAAACATGAATAATAATAACAAAAACAACTGTATAATATGCGGAAGTGAAATTGTATACTCAGAAAAACCAAAACAGGTTAAATGTATTTACTGTAATAAAAGTTTTGAATCTGATACTGTTTGCAGCAAAGGACATTATGTTTGTGACAAGTGCCACAGCATGCCTGCTTTAGACTTTATTGAAGAGTATTGTACTAATTCAAGTTCACTCAACCCAATAGAAATGGCTGATTTCCTAATGCGGGATAGAAGAGTTAAAATGCATGGTCCTGAACATCATTTCCTTATACCTGCTGTGCTGTTAACATCATATTATAATGCAATAAATAAACCGGATCTAAAGCTGGAAAAACTACAAACTGCCAGAAAGAGAGCTGCAAAAGTCTATGGGGGAAACTGTGGTTTTTTAGGAAACTGCGGAGCAGCTGTTGGAACTGGTATATATGTCAGTCTTTTGACTGGTGCGACACCATTATCTCACACTGAATGGAGCCTTAGCAACCTAATGACATCAAAGAGCCTTTACACCATAGCAATGAACGGCGGTCCGAGATGCTGTAAACGAAATACTTATCTATCAATTATTGATGCCGCAACATTTACTAAAGAGAAATTTGATGTTAAGTTGACCTGCAGCAAAAACATCAAATGCTCATACTCAAATCTAAATAATGAATGTTTAAAAGAAAAATGTAAGTTCTATAAGAAATAGAACTAAACCCAAAAGACTCTTCTGAATACCTATGAATAAAAATATTATAGACGCAAGAAATAAAGATTGTCCCTTACCCCTGATAATGCTAAAAAAAGCATTATTAGAAAACTGTAAAGGATTTCTCCTTTTAATCAATAACCCAATAGCAAAAGAAAATATTACTCGTTTTCTGACAGAGAATAAAGTAGACTTTGAATTTACAGAAGATAACGGGTCATACAAGTTTTTTGTAAACAACCCCGATAACTCCTATACAGAAAAGTCAAAGGTAATCAACCAGGCTCCTGCGACGACAGGAAAACACATCATCTGTATTAAAAGTGATAAAATGGGACATGGTTCAGATGAGTTAGGACTGATTTTACTAAAAGCTTTCATTAATAATTTAAAAGAAGTAGCCCCCCTTCCCTCCGCTATAATATTTTACAACAATGGAGTAAAGCTGACTCTAAAAAATTCTGCTGTTATAGACAGCCTGATAGAATTGAATTCTTATGGTGTTAAGATACTTGTCTGCGGCGCCTGTGTCGATTACTATAACATTAAAGAAATGATTGGGGTAGGTATTATTTCAAACATGTACGAAATAACAGAACAGTTGACTAATGCTTCACATGTTATCTATCCATAATCCTATAATCCGCAGCAGAAAAAATAAAAAAACAGGGACCTTTTATCAAGTCCCTGTGTTATTACTCTTTTTTGATACAAAAAATCTATTTTTGCTCCCGATTACTGACTGTAATAATTGGGCATAAAAATAGCTAGTAGTATATAAACCAACAATCCAAATCCGCCTATAAAAAGTGATACTAAAAATAATATACGCCAAATCCAGGCAGGTATCTGGGTAGTTTCACCCAATCCACCACATACACCGGTAAAAACAACATCTTTATTTGATTTTTTTAAAGAACGAAAAAAACCTCTATTACTCATAATAAATATCCTTTATCTTAAATAACTAAACCGAAGGTACATGCCTTTGGCTTGTTAAAATTTTTATTTTGGGGTTATCAGCAAAATTTTTATTCTCTATTATTCTTTTAATCCACCGAAAACCATTTCGTTTTGATTTTAAAGCGATACTATAACCTAGGATTATATTTTTACAAAAGAAACCCTGAATTAATTGACAGTATCATTCTTTTAGCATAAATTAGTGATCTTTATCGTTATCGTTATCGTGGTCTTTATCTTTATCATGGTCTTTATCTTAATCATGGCCTTTATCTTTAT
>CAZVCD010000319.1:0-3082 GCA_964625675.1 uncultured Victivallales bacterium
AAAGAGGCAATAATAAAACATAAAGATTGGTATGAATTGGAGTTCCACCAAAATAGTAATAAGAAAAGATAGAGAGAAATAATACAAACTGAATCAAATATTTAATTAGATTCGAAATAACAATGGATATTGGAACAACTATTCTGGGGAAATATACTTTTCCGAAAACACCCTGGTTGGCAGTAAACACCTCTGATGTTGAGGTTAGACATGTACCAAAATAATTCCAGCAGGTTATCCCGGCGAGATAAAATAATGTGGGCGGAATTTCATCTGTTGGGATTTTTGCTATTTTACCAAAAATAACTGTAAACATAAAGGTAGTAATCAGTGGCTGAATAATATACCAAAGAGGCCCAAGGATTGTTTGTTTATATACAACAACCAGGTCACGACGCACAAACATCCTGACTAAATCACGATAAGCCCATATCTGTTTGAGTTTTAAATCAAACAGAGGAGATTTAGGTTCTATAATTTTTGTCCAGGATTCACTGTCGTTCATGGTTGTTGGTTCATGGTTGTTGGTCGTTGGTCGTTGGTCGAGGCATTCTTTTTGTATACCATTAATATACAATAATTTTTGGTCTTTTGCCAATAAATTACACGAAACTGCATATTCATAACCAATTTAACTCACTCAAAGACACTCATTTTTTTTAACCGCTAATTTTTTTAGCTTTTGGCCACAGATTACAAGGAGCAGCATAGTCATAACCAATTTAACTCACTCAAAGACACTAGGATTTTTTAAACCACTAATTAACACTAATGTACACTAATTTTTTGGGCTTTTGGCCACAAATTACACGGAGCTGCATAATCATAACCAATTTACTCACTCAAAGACACTAATTTTTTTAGCTTTTGGCCAGGATGATTCACTGTCGTTCATGGTTGTTGGTTGTTGGTTGTTAGTTGTTAGTTGTTGGTTCAGCGGAATCTGTGGACAGTAATCAACATCTGTATACACTTACATGTCATTTAATGAGAATCCTTTATATTCCACATCATAGTTTTTCAGTTTAGCAACCAAAGTTTTAGCTTTATACTTCAGTTTTGGAATACTTATTTTTTCATGTCTCAATTTCACTTCAGCGATCATGGCTTTTTTAGTAAATTCATTTATAGCTACGATATCTATTTCATTTTGATTATTACTTTCCCAATAGGTCCCAATTTCAGTAAATTGATCAGTTAATGAAAGTTTTTCTATAAAGTATTTTTCAAGAAAATGTCCTGAATAAATATTAAAGTCTGTTTTTATAAACTTTTTTAAGAGCTTAAAGTTCTCTATTTCTATCAGAGATTTATATTTAAAAATATAGCGAAACCAAAAATTCAGAAAATTATCATCAATAAAATATTTTTGAGACCTCGTACCGGGTTTAGCAAATATAGGTTTTACTTTTTTTATCACCGAGTATTCATTCTCCAATTTATCAAGGTAACCACCAATATTTTTTCCTAAAATAGATTCAATTTCACTTCTTGAAGTTTTAGAACTTGATATAAGCGACAAAATAGAAAAATAAGTGGCATATTCCCTACCAAATTCTTCTATTAATACATTTTTCCCTTCTTCCAGAAAAAGAGAATTAGGAGAAAAAATATAATCAATCATATTATTGTGAGTATATACTTTATCATTGACAAATAATTCTACATACTTAGCAACTCCACCTGTTATTATATAAAGGGAGAGTAAATCAGCAGAAGAGTATTCAGGATAATAATCTTCATATATCTGTTTCAAAATATCAACCTTAAATGGCTTTAAATAAATTTTTCTATCTGCTCTGCCAAACAAAGGTTCTTTGTTATTCTCAAATATTTTCTTCATCAATGAATATATAGAACCGCTTAATATCAAATTCATTTTTGATTCATTTTTATTAGCATCCCAGATATTCTGCATATCTGAATAAATACTGGTATTCACTTTGTAGAATTCCTGGAATTCATCAATAGCTAAGGTGAATGACCGTTTTTTAGACACATCCATTAAATAACTAAATAAGTCCCTAAACCGGGTAAAATTACCAAAAAACTTGATACTAGTCTCTGCTTCTGTGGTTGAAACAAATTCTTCACATAATAAGACTTCATTTTTTTTTGAAACAAAATAATAAAGAAAATTACTCTTTTTATAACTTTCCTTTATTAATGCAGTTTTACCAATACGTCTTCTTCCCACAAGAAAAGTCATTTTAGCTTCATTGGCAGACTTTAATTCTATATCATTTAATATTTCAAGCTCATTTTCTCTGTTGTAAAATTTCATATCCTTTAACCATATAAATAGAAAATTAATTAAGTAACCACCATTACTGTAACCCACGTTACGTTAACATCAATCAAATAAACTAAAAAAATTTTAACCACATCAACATCACTCATTTATTCACCACAGAGAACACGGAGTACTCAGAGAACAATTCTCTTTATTCCGTTTTTTAATAAATATACATTAAAATTGATCAATAAACCGAGTTTTATATTTGTTTTATTTGAAGGTATTTTATTTGTCAAAGAGACTAGGGAGTTTTTAATCTATAAAACATTTCCTCTGTGTTCTCTGTGTTCTCGGTGGTGACTAAACAGTGTCCATGAATTTCTCAGATTAGCACTGATTCTTTTACCGGGGAAAACGCAAAGGAGACAAGGTTAAAATAATATCAATTGTTTTCAATTTTTTAAAGGATTGCACTGCTTTCTTTTTTAGTACTATTTAAGTCAATAGTATAAGTGTATTAGTACCTGAACTACCTTTACCTTTTTATTCATTTTAAACCCTTAGCATACACCTTATTTGGAACTTCATAGTTCAAACTCTGATGAGGCCTTGAGTTATTATATTTCATAAAATACTTATTAACCCCTTTTCTCAATTCTGCAATAGACTGATAATCATTTAGATAAATATCTTCATATTTTAAACTTCGCCATACTCTTTCAATATGGGCATTATCTAATGCTCTACCTTTGCCGTCCATGCTTATTTTTACACCTTGGTCTAGCAGAGTCGAAGTAAACTTTTCAGATGTGAATTGACTTCCCTGATCCGAATTGAATATTTCAG
>CAZVCD010000320.1:0-3056 GCA_964625675.1 uncultured Victivallales bacterium
AAAAGTAGGGGTCAAACTTTAGTTGTTGTGTTTTTATATTTTATTATTGTATCTATACATTAGATATGTTTATCAGTTAAGCATTGTAAAATAATTAGTTCGCTTGCACAAATAGCTTCATATTTCGGTATAGGTATTAATGGAATTTCATCTAACACAATAAAGTATAATGAAGAACTTTTTAAAAATAAACTATTCAAGAAATTGATAATTCATTAAACAAAAACACAAAAACTAAAGTTTGCCCCCCCAACAGGCCCAATTATTTAAAAGTGGTATTTGGACTGAATAAAAGCCAATTGCTTATAAACCTAGTAAAATTGAGCGAAATGTAAACTGAAAAAAATACTTTGATATAGGCCTGAAAAGCAGGGAGTTTCACTTTTAAAAATATTGAATTATATAGAAGATTATAGCAAAAGTAACTGGAGGAAAAAAACAATGAAAATACGTAAACTCACACCTGAAAATTATGCAAAGGCTTCCGGCTTGTTGCGGCAGGCATTTAAAAATAGTACAGATGAAGTACAATTAGTTGAAAAGTTGCATGAAAATGGAAAAATAATGCATGAGTGGGTGTGTATTCATGTTAATAAAATAATCGCCTATATTGCTTTTTCGAATGCATATAATGGATCTAATATTTGTGGTTTACATTTGGCACCGCTTGCAGTGAAACCAGAGTTTCAAAAACAGGAGGTTGGCGCAGAGTTACTTCGATTTGCTTTAAGACAGGCTGTCATTAGGGAAAAAACAATTTTCGTTTTAGGTGATCCCGGCTTTTATAAGAAGTTTGGATTTGATTCTTGCAATATGCCTATTTGTCCCTTTGATAAAAGTAATGCCCATTTTTTAAGTATTCGCAATAATATATCAATTCAATTTACTGTGGGATATGAGCCAGAGTTTAACTTAGGAAATTAGACATACAGCCGCATAAGGGTCACACCTACTAATTGATAACAGATAAAAATGGAATATATTAAGAAAAATTTAGAAAGAAAAATATAAACAATTGTGTATAGCCCACCAATTTGGCGGAATAAACACAATAGCATAACCACAAACGTTGTAAACCAAAGAAAATAAAAATGAAATTCGAAGATTTAAAATTGATTCCTTCTATACTTAAAACATTGAGGGATGAAAACTATACAGAACCCACTTCTATTCAAGCTAAAGCCATTCCATTAATTTTAAACAGAGAAGATGTTTTAGGTAGTGCACAGACCGGAACGGGAAAAACAGCGGCTTTTGCCATTCCCATCATTCAGCATTTGTCGAATGACCAGCAAAACCCAAATGGTAAAAAAAAGATTTTGTCACTGGTGGTTACCCCTACCCGTGAGCTTGCAATACAAATTGGAGAAAGCATTAATACTTATGCCAAATACACCAATATCACGAATACCGTAGTTTTTGGAGGAGTCCCTCAAGGAGTTCAAACGAATGCCTTGCGATGCGGCGTAGATATTTTGGTAGCCACTCCAGGACGCTTAATTGATTTGATGAGCCAAGGGTATATCTCTTTGAGGGATGTTAAATATTTTGTATTGGACGAAGCGGATCGTATGCTAGACATGGGTTTCATTCACGACATCAAGAAAATCCTAGCTAAATTACCCAAAAAAAGACAGTCCTTATTTTTCTCGGCGACCATGCCTCAAAAGATAGTGAATCTGTCGCGACAAATTTTAGTCAACCCAAAGAAGGTAGCTGTCAATCCAATTTCTTCCACGGCAGAAACGATACAGCAGTATTTGTATACCACCAATCGCAAAAACAAACGCGATTTGCTTTTGCATATCCTTAAAAATCCTGAGATCGAGCAGGTATTGCTTTTTTCAAAAACCAAACACGGAGCAGACCGCATTGCGCGCAACCTCTGGAAGAAAAAAATTGAATCTGCCGCCATTCACGGTGACAAGTCCCAAAACCTACGCCAAAAAGCACTGAAGGAATTCAAAGCCGGTAAAATCAGAGTATTGGTAGCTACAGATATTGCAGCACGCGGGATAGACATCGACAAACTTCGTCATGTCATCAATTACGACATACCCAATGAGCCTGAAACTTATGTACATAGAATTGGACGTTGTGGACGTGCCGGTGAAGAGGGTATTTCCATTTCAATCTGTGAACCAGAAGAAAACGATTATATCCGAGATATCGAAAAGCTCACCAAGCAAAAGATACAAAGAGTAAGCGACAATCCATTTCCTCAGACCGACAAGCCCATGAATAATGCAGAAAAGAAAGAATGGAAAAAGGAAAAGCTGAAGCAAAAGCAAGAGTTTTTTGCCAATCTCGACAAAAAAAGAGATTCACAAAACTCACCCTTCCGAAGAAACAAGAGGTGATTTTTTTCCAATCATACCCACCTACTGCTCTGGTCAAAAAAAGCTTGTTATTTGCTGGTGCCGTACGTACGCAATTAGTTTGCGGATAATGATTAACGCTAAAATAAGAGATAAAACCAGCTCTTAGAGGCTTAAAATAGTATCATAAATCAACTCTAAGGGTAATTAAAAAGCTCATAACCAAAAGATGAAATACATTTTACAAACATCTAGAATTCAATTTTCAAGATTATCAGAATTAGATTTTGATTTCTTGTTTGAATATCATTCTGATTTAGAACTAACAAAATTTTTACCTCTAGGAAAACCATATCCAAAAGAAAAAGTTAAGAATTATTTAACTAATAGGATAAAACATTGGGAAAAGCATAATTTCGGAACATATTCACTAACATTAAAAGAAACTAAAGAAAAAATCGGTTACTGTGGTTTAGAATATGTTGGTGATACTGATTATATAGATATCCGTTTCGGAGTATCTAGGAATTATTGGGGGAAAGGACTAGCAACAGAAGCTGTCCAAGCATGTATAGACAATGGTTTCAATAAACATCATTTAGATATTATATATGGAGCTGCTGCACCTGAAAATATTGGTTCAATTAATATTTTAAAAAAAATAGGTATGAGAAAAACTGATATAGTTAATTTCTATGGCAATGTAGTTGATTATTTCTTAATAAAAAAAACGTAACG
>CAZVCD010000321.1:0-3028 GCA_964625675.1 uncultured Victivallales bacterium
TTATGAATAACTTTACGCCCCGTTCAAAACAGGTATTGGTTTTAGCGCAGCAGGAATCATTACGTTTTAATCATGGCTATGTCGGGACAGAACATTTGCTGCTTGGTTTATTGAAACTAGGGCAAGGTGTTGCTGTTTCTGTTTTAAAATCGATGGATTTGAACCTTGAAACATTAAGAATGGAAGTTGAAAAAATTTCAGGGTCCTCCGGATCTACTCAGGTGCAGGGCGATATCCCCTATACTCCGCGTCTTAAAAAGGTTTTGGCCCTCGCAGCAAAAGAAGCTAAAACAATGAATTATAATTATATTGGAACAGAACATCTTTTACTTGGCCTTTTGAAGGAAGGTGAAAGTGTTGCAGCTAAAGTTCTTAGAAATTTGAATGTAAATATAGATGTTGTAAGGAAAGAAGTTTTACAGGCACTTGACCCAAATTTTTTACCCAGTGACGGGGATAATGGTTTGATTGGAATGGCTCAGAAAAAGACTCAGACTGAAAAAAGTTTGAACACTTTGCGCGCTTTCGGGCGGAACCTTACAGAACTTGCTCAGCGTGGAGAACTTGACCCTGTTATTGGTAGAATAGATGAAATTGAAAGAGTTATTCAAATTCTTTGCAGGAGAACAAAGAACAATCCTGTTCTTATTGGAGAGGCTGGAGTAGGTAAAACGGCTATAGTTGAAGGACTTGCCCAAGCTATTATATCAAAAAGTGTTCCTGATATACTGCATAATAAAATGGTGTTCGGGTTGGATTTGCCACTAATGATTGCCGGCACAAAATATCGCGGACAGTTTGAAGAGAGAATAAGAGCTGTTCTTGATGAAATAAGAAGTTCAGGCAAGGTCATAGTTTTTATAGATGAACTCCATACAATTGTAGGAGCAGGTGGTGCTGAAGGGGCGATGGATGCGTCAAATATCCTTAAACCTGCGTTGGCCCGTGGAGAACTACAATGCATTGGTGCTACTACAATGGATGAATACAGAAAATATATTGAAAAGGATTCTGCGCTGGAAAGACGTTTTCAGTCTGTAATGGTTAACCCTCCTACTGTTATTGAAACTGTAGATATTTTAAGAGGTTTGAAGGCTAATTATGAAGACCATCATCATGTAACATATACAGATGCGTCTTTAGTTGCTGCAGCTAAACTTTCCGACAGATATATCAGTGGACGTTTTCTTCCGGATAAGGCTATTGATGTTATGGATGAAGCAGGAGCAAGGACCAGACTCACTGAATCAGTTCCCCCACCCGATATCAGTGTACTTGAAAAAGAAATAGATAAACTGCAGAGGGACAAAGGAAAAGCTATTGCGGAGCAAAAGTATGAAGAGGCTGCCTCGGTCAGAGACAGGGAAAAATCTGTGAAAGCTAAAATTGACGCGATAGTAGATTCCTGGGAGAAGTCAAAACAGGCAAAAACGGTAGAAATTGGGATAAACGAAATAACAGAAGTACTTTCCAAGTTGACAGGGGTTCCTATTCAGGAAATGGAAAATGAAGAAAGCTCCAGACTGTTAAAAATGGAAGAATCTTTAAGTAAGCTTGTCGTGGGACAACTGGAGCCTATCCGTACAATATCAAGGGCGTTAAGACGTTCAAGAGCAGATTTAAAAGATCCTAAAAGACCTATTGGTTCATTTCTATTCCTAGGCCCCACTGGTGTTGGAAAAACCTTGCTGGCAAAGTCTTTGACTGAATTTATTTTTGGTGATCCTGAAGCAATAATTCAACTGGATATGTCTGAATATATGGAAAAATTTAATGTTAGCCGGCTCGTTGGTTCTCCACCCGGATATGTTGGGCATGAAGAAGGAGGGCAATTATCAGAAAGAGTAAGGCGACGCCCTTATTCAGTTGTGCTTTTCGATGAAATAGACAAAGCTCATCCGGATGTGGTTCATATGCTTTTGCAAATAGTAGAAGAAGGTAAATTGACAGACAGTGTTGGGCGTACAATAGACTTTAGAAATACCATTATTATTATGACAAGCAACCTGGGTGCGCATAAAATATTACAGGGTAAAGCGTTGGGATTTGGTTCTAAAGATAGCGAACTGGATGAGGTTAAAGGAAGAGAAAGGCTTATTGAAGAAGCTAAAAAACATTTTAAACCTGAATTTATTAACAGGGTTGACGAAGTTGTTGTTTTCAGAAAACTCAACAGGGAAGATTTAAGGGGTATAGTAAAAATTGAAGTTGATAAAGTCAAGCAGCGTTTAATTGAGAAGGATTTAAAAATAAAAATTAATAAAAAGATTCTTGATTTCTTAATTGATATTGGCTACCAGCCTGAATATGGCGCCCGTCCTCTACGCAGGGCCATAGAGCGTTATGTAGAAGACCCGCTTGCGGAAGAAATATTACGTGGAATTATTACTCCCGGAGCCGAAATAGAAGTTAAAATAGATAATAATAAGTTAATTTTTTTCCCTAAATAATTTTTTTGAGAAAAACTATGGATGAAATTTTTGAAATAGTTGATGACAACAATAATATAATAGGAACTGCACCTAGATCACAATGTCATGGTAATCCTGAATTGTGCCATAGAACGGCGCATGTAATTGTTTTAAATAAATCAGGCGACATTCTTTTACAGAAAAGATCAAAAGACAAGGATATTCAACCCGGAAAATGGGACACAGCTGTAGGTGGGCATTTAATGGTAGGAGAAGCTTTTGAAGAGGCAGCAGTTAGAGAGATGAATGAAGAGCTGGGTATTCCACCCGAGCAGCCGATAACTTTCTTATTCAATATGAAAATAAGAAATAAAATTGAATCTGAAAATGTAGCTGTTTTTTCTACTGTATATTCAGGACCGTTTATTGTTCAGAAATCTGAAATTGATGAAGTTAAATTTTGGCCTGTTGATGAACTGGTAAATAATATGATTGAAAGCTCATTTACACCCAATTGTATTTTGGAAATCAAACTTTTTTTGAAAAATGCAAGGATGTAATGGAGATAAATATGGCCAGATTAAGGTCACGAGACAAAAAAAGTCAAACCAATTTAA
>CAZVCD010000322.1:0-2985 GCA_964625675.1 uncultured Victivallales bacterium
AGTCCAATCGCCGACCAAAGGGAGTGACGACCGCCAACCCAATCCCAGAATTCAAACATATTATCAAGATCAATACCAAAATCGGATACTGCTTTACCATTGGTCGATAGCGCTGCAAAATGTTTTGCCACGGCTGACTTATCTTTTGCCGCTTCAAGAAACCAGTCTCGTGCTGAATGGGCATTAGTCATTGTTTCTTGAGTAGTAAACGTTTTTGATGCTATGAGGAAAAGTGTTGTTTCCGGATTTACAATTTTAAGTGTTTCAGTAATATGGGTTCCATCCACATTGGAAACAAAATGTGTAGTAATTCCTTTAACATTATATTTTTTAAGTGCTTCAGTAACCATAACCGGACCAAGATCAGAACCACCAATACCGATATTTACAATATCTGTAATTTTTTTGCCGGTATATCCTTTCCAATCACCGCTATGTATTTTAGAGCAAAAGGCTTTCATTTGATCAAGGACAGCGTTTACTTTAGGCATTACATTTTCACCGTCAACAATCACTTCATTGGTTCCACGGTTACGAAGTGCTGTGTGCAAAACAGCACGACCTTCAGTTTTATTAATTTTATCTCCGTCAAACATTGCCTTAATGGCACTTTTAAGATCTACTTCTTCTGCAAGAGCAATAAGATCAGCAAAAATTTCTTCGTTTATAAGGTTTTTGGAAAAATCCAAAAGAATTTCATCGTCTAAAGTTCTGGAAAAGGTATTGAAACGATTTTTATCGGCAGCAAATAAGTCCTTCATCCGAATATTTTTATTTGCCGTAAATTTTTTCGTGAGCCTTTCCCATGCGGCTGTATCTGTAGGATTCACATTCCTCAACATTTTAACCTCCTTGTAATATTTTTTCAGTATCAATAGATTAATTCTAACTTAAAATGACAAACATTGCAATTGTATTTCAGCATATTTAACCTCCTATTGAAAAAATAATATATCATGCAATATTATCTCACTTAATATTAAAATTATGACTACAAATCAAACCTGTTTAATTACTATCTTATATTATCAGAGAATATGATATTGTTGTCAATCAGCATCCTGACAGAAAGTATGGTATGGAAAAAAAAATAACATATATAGATGAAAAACTTGAAAGAAACCGGAAATATTCTTTAACAAACGGTAGTCTAAATTTTTCTCTGAATGTAGCAGGCATGAATTTTACAGATAAAGAGCTGGACGAACTGAAAGTAAAATTTACAAAAGCACATGCTGAAATGAAAAAGATTGAGGCAGGTGAGATTAAAAATCCTGACGAAAACCGGAAAGTTACTCATTTTACAGACAGGGCAGCTTATCCTCACGAAGAACTCTTTGCTGAAGTTGAAAGTTTTGCAGAATCAATTAGAAATGGAGAGATTAAAAGTAGCACCGGAAAAAAATTTAAATCCGCGGTAATAAACGGCATTGGGGGTTCAGCCCTCGGCCCGGAACTGATGCAACTCGCAATTAATGGCCCCTACTGGAATGAAAAAACAGAATTTCAAAGAAAAAACAACCTTAAGATATATTTTGTTGACAATACAGACCCTGCTGGTATAAGAGATATTTTAGATGTTATATCTCTTGAAGAAACACTAGTTGTTAATATATCAAAATCCGGCGGGACACAGGAAACAAAAAACAATATTGTCGCATTTGATCAGGCATTTGAACGCTCAGGTCTGAAATATAATCAACACGCCTGTGCAATTACAATGGAAACCAGCAACCTGGACCGCGAAGTCAAAAAAAACAAATGGATAAAAGTCTTCCATATGTCTGAATCCATTGGTGGCAGAACAAGTGAAACAAGCATAGTCGGGCATTTGCCCGCTGCATTAGCAGGCATAAATTTTAAGAGTTTCATAGATGGTGCCTGTAAAATGGATACTTGGACAAGAGCCCCAGACTACAAAAAAAATCCGGCATATCTACTTGCAGCCATGTGGTATTTGGCAGGTAACGGCAAAGGGGATAAAAACATGGTAATTGTTCCTTTCTCAGACCGTTTAATATCTCTACCTAAATATTTACAACAGTTAGTAATGGAAAGTTTAGGGAAGAATAAAGATCGCGACGGCAATGTAGTCAATCAGGGATTAAATGTTTTCGGAAATAAGGGTGGAACCGATGCCCATGCTTATATACAGCAGCTAAACGACGGAAGAAATGATTTTTTTATTACATTTATTGAAGTATTGAAAGATTCTATGAATATCCCCATTTCAGAAGGTATAACAATGGGAGATTATCTTCATGGTTTCAAAGCCGGATTGTCAAATGCACTTGAAGCCAGAAAGCGACAGGTAATACAAATCCAAATTAATGAAGTTTCATCATTTAGTTTGGGTATGCTTATTGCACTATATGAGCGAACAGTAGCCGTATATGCCGAACTAATTAATATTAATGCTTTTCATCAACCCGGCGTCCAAGCCTATAAACTCGCCAGTAAAGGCATAATTAAACTAATGACTGAACTGGAATCCTTACTTTATGGCTTGGCTCCATGGATAGGTACCATAGATGATTTTTGCAAAAAAACAGAGCTGGAATCTATAAAAGTTGAGATTGAAGGAGTTCTTGCTAAGTTTGCAGAAAATGCTGATACACGTTCATTTAATAAATTTAAAATTACAAGAGAATGGGACAATACAAAAGGTTGGATTTATTCTCTAAAGAAAGGAAATCAATAAATGCCTACATATGAATATAAATGCAAAAACTGTGGTTCTTCCTTTGAGGTCTTTCAAGGCATGAATGATTTACCGCTAAAAACATGTTCTTCATGCCATACTGATTCTTTAAAAAGGTTAATTGGCAAAGGAGCCGGAATTCTTTTTAAAGGAAGTGGTTTTTATGAAACAGATTATCGCTCTGATTCATATAAAAAAGCAAAAAAAAAAGAAACTGAGTCTAATAAACCTAACCTGAATTATTCATAAAAAATGACAAGTTGAGCTATAACATATTTAGCATA
>CAZVCD010000323.1:0-2981 GCA_964625675.1 uncultured Victivallales bacterium
TGAGCCAACTGATTGGTTCGTTCATTAAGTTCTCTGTAGGTAAGCTGCTTATCCTTAAATATAATCGCCACATTGTCTGGCGTTCTCTCTACCTGTTCCTCAAACAGTTGATGGATCGTTTTGTCTTTAGGATATGGAGCATAAGTATTATTCCAGTCGTAGATGATAGTTTGGTGTTCCGACTGGGAAAGTAAATTGAATTCATAAATAGAATTAAACGGCTGCCTCAAACATTGATCTAACAAGTTTAAATAATGTGTAAAAAGCTGTTTTATAAATTCAGGAGTAAATTTTGATTCTCTGTAATTAAAAACTAAAAATATTTTATTATCGCCCCCTATATAATATTCCAAAAGTAAATCAGCGGCACCTATATTTTCCCTTCTTAATATTTTTGTTTCTGCATCAGATATTTTAAAAGGACATTTTTTCAGAGGATTCTCTACAATAGAAACATTGAAAAACGATTTTTGAACATCGCAATTGAATTTTTTTCTGTATAGTGAATATATGTACTGAAGAGGCCAGTGCCTATATTTTATTCCATTTTTAATTTGATGATTTACTTGAAGAATAATGTCATGAAAATTCTTACTGCTTTTAAAGTTTATTATTAAAGGCAATGTATTAATAAATGCCCCTTGTATTTCTGTAAAGTTTCTTTCTCTTAGGTTTACAGGATATAATATTGGAACACAGAATTGATTGGTATACTTAAAAAGCAGTAAACTAAATACACTGCTGAACATTGTGAAATTATGAACTTTATTCTCTTTAGTGAACTGATTTAATCTTTCTGTTAACCCTTTTGGTATTTCCTGTTCCAGAACACTAACGGTCTGAGTTTTTGATGAACTTTTTTCTCCTATATTAACATGAAATTCTTCTTCTTTTACAATTCCCATGAAATAGTCTTCTACTTTATTTTTATTGAGCTTTAGGAGCTTTTCTGATTTCAGTTCTATAAAGTCTGTAAAATTATTAATACTGTTTATAGATAATTTACCTTCATTAGTTGTGTTATTATATAAGTCTGCAAGATTTTCAAGAAATAGCTGATATCCTTTTCCGTCACATATAATGTGATGAATACTCGCCAGAAAATAGTACTCTTTATCCCCTTTTTTTATCAGCTCAAAACTATACAAAGGAGCTTTTTCGAGATTAAAACCCTGTTCCCTAAAGCTTAGATAAATATCATTAATATTTGCATCTGGTTCTATTTCTCTGTAAGACAAAACTTCGTTAGGTAAAGAATTTATTTTCTGGTGAAGCACATTCTTCTTCTCAAAGAAACTGGATCTGAATACAGGTGTATGTTCAAGGTATTTTTTAATACATAGTTTAAACCTATTATACTCGAAAACCCCATTAATTAACATAATTCCGGAAAGAGCATACCCTGTGTTATCGGGTTTAAGCAGCCACTCGTTCCAAAATAACTTACTATACTCGCTTGCCTTAAATATGGTTTTACTTGACATAATTAATCCCATTTCTTTATTTTGAATATGACAGAAGCTATTAATATGCTCAGTCCTGAAAAAAGAAAAACCAGACTTTCATGACCGCTCATTAAATATCCGATAAAAAGTGCTGAAATAAAAAACATTGCTGAATAAACCTGTCCAAGACCTCCCATTATTTTTCCCTGGTTGTCTTTGCTTATAAGTTCTGAAAAAAGAGTTGTATATCCCAATGTTACAAACGGTAAAGCTATATAAGATAAAACTGAAACAAACCAGATCGTAAATAAACTCTCTTTTATATAAATAAGACTGCATGTAAATTGAAATAACAACAATATCCCCATTAAAACCATGTTTATAAATATTAATTTTCTGTAATCAAACCTGTTATAAAGTAAGGGCTGGATACAGAAGGAACTGAAACTCATTACTAAACCCATTATAATAAAAAAAACTCCGATCGCACCGGGTGTATAATTAAAAAATTTAGCTAGATAAAGAGATATCGTCTGTGTAACTAAACCGAAGCCAAAATAAAGAAAACAGCAACTTATAACAAAAGATCTTATCCTGTTTTCTTTTATCACAAAAAAAATCGAAGAAAGTTTCTCTTTGCATTCATTGATTAGATTTCTCTTCTCTGTATCTGTCTCCCTAGTTTCTTTAAATGTCTGAAAAAGCATGATCCAGTTTATGAATGACAGGATAGTAGCTATTATAAAAGGTGCTGTAAGTTTAAACGGAATATATATAAAATCCAACAAAGAAGAAATCGCCGGACCTAATATGTAACCGCCTACTGAAGCAAGGATGGGCCAGCGAAAATTCTTTAACTTATTCTTCGCATCATGACTTATATCCGCAACAGAAGCATTGGCAATTGTAAAAGTCCCAATGGAAATTCCCCCGACAATGCGTCCAATTATAAACCCTGAATAGCTGTGCAGTAATACAGATAAAGCAGTCAGCGCATAACTCAGAACAAGACCTCCAACTCCAATCAAGAGCATCCTTCTCCGACCGAATGAATCGGAAAATGCCCCAAAAAGAGGCATGCTGAAAAATCCCATTAAAGGAAACACTGAAAAAGCTATACCGTAAAGCATATCCCTTGAAAAAAAGGAGGTTCCCTTTAATAAGCCATTTATCGGATCAAGAAACAGTTTGGGCATCACCGGATATATAAGACCTATACCTATTGAATCAATAAATATTAAAAGGCAAAGAGAAAAAAGAGTCATTCTTATTTCTCTGGAATCTGTATTCATAAAACAAACCTTATGCTCAACTTTTAATTTACTAACGATTCAATATCTAAAATGTTAAATCCGTATTTAATGTTTATTAATGTGCATATGTTATGAACCAATTTTTTTTGCCAGACAATTAGACATATGCAACATATCTCTTTCTTTTGTAGAGATTATATTAAAGTTGGGTTCAAAAGTCAAGTGTAACCATTAATTTAAAATCAAAAATATTTTCATCCTTTCCAAAAGCTCGTTTCAGATA
>CAZVCD010000324.1:0-2979 GCA_964625675.1 uncultured Victivallales bacterium
GTCACTGCATAAAATCATTAACGGGCAGGATGTACGGCTTAGTACGGCAAAGAAGGTCGGTGAGGCTTTGGGGTGTACTATTGCTGATTTGTGGAATGTATAGCTGTTGTTTGAGTTCTTTGTCTGGATTAACAGGAGTGCCTTTAATATTGTTGTAGATAGCATTGTAAGACTTCTTGCCAGACGTAATTTCTTCTTTCTGCTCTGGAGTAGCGTTGTCATCGACAAAGCGTTGGCGTTTAACTGTGCGTTCGGAAGTGTTGAAAAGTTCAGCTTCATCCTTTGCAGATGTGCTTGTGCCATGTGGCACATGCTGATTATCTTTCTGCGTACACCTCTTCAGCGTTTCCCTTGCATTCATTATCTCGGCATCCGTAAGATTTCTGCGGTTGATTTGACATTTTATTGCATATTGAATTGCCTCTGTGGAAGAGTCAAAACCCATAGTGCATACTGGAACATTAACAATGCGTTCAATATCCATACAAGCCTGTAAGCGTGTATGTCCATCAATGACGATGAGTGATTCGCCTTTCTGCCAACAGATGACAGGGAAGGCTTCATTGTAACCTTTTTTGTCAATGTTGTTTCTTATTGTTTTTAAAATTGAAGGATTGATTTTAAACAACTCAGAGTATTGTTTTTGAGTTGACAGTCTTTCTTTAAATATATGAAGTATTGCCATAATCGTTACTCCTTATATTATTTCGGGGAAAGGCTGTGAAACTGGACTGCTTGGAGTTCCGTGTGGATACCAACGAATAGACCTAATAGATACTTTTGTCTTATTATTACGGTAACAATTCCATGCTTTAATAATTATCGCCCATATATAAAGTTGAGACCTTCTATCTCTTGCACCTTCTATTTGTACAATTCTTAATTCTTTAAGCAAAACGCCAGTAGGCTCATTAGAGATATATACACCCTTCGGCTTTAGGCAGTTGATAAAATAGTGTGCAAGGTTGGGACTGATTTTGTTGAATTTGTAAAAAAGTGTAACTGCAATACTTTTAGGAACTTCCCTTACGCATCCTTGTGCCATTCCTACAGCAAAATCAATTTGCTCTTTATGTTTAAGGTAATAATTTTGAACATTTACCTCGTAACTTGTTGGGATATTAAGGAAATTGCCTCGTCCGTTATATTTCATCAAGTAAGGAACTACTGATGCCAAGATAGTGGAATGAGAATGTTTACCTAGTTTGAATATTTGAGATAAAGACCTTTTGAAGGGTGTATCAATTATTCCAAAATCACTGTCAAGGTGTCCTGTGGAAATGTTAAATGAAAATGCCTTGTTTGCACTTATTAAGGCGAAGAGGCGATGTTGACCGTTAATGAGCATACCAGTAATACTAATAGAAAGTGCATCATTGTTTCTCCCCCAGTTGTTTTCCAGCATGGCTTTTTTATACTTCTGTACGATAGGAGTGGATAACCTTAACTCGTTCACCTTTGTATTTAGTTTCAATAACTCTTTTGCAATCTCAGGAGTTATCAATTTTACTTGACAATCCTCTTTTTTCGGGTTAATGTTTAATAGATTAAAAACATCTTTTTTTTTGGCCTCTGCTTCAACAGGGGCTTTTTTCTTTTCAACCATTGCTTTCTCCGTAGTTAATTGTTGTGGGTTGATTGTTTTCCTTTCTAAAGTTAATGAACTATAGCAAAAAGGTTAAGGCTGTAGCAACAAAAAAGGCGTACAATCAAGAAACTGTGCATATTTCTTAGCTGTTCGCATATTATTTATTCCATTGTGGTTGCCTGATGTAAAATATTAACAAGAATGCAACAAAAATAATTTTTATTTATTGAAAAATAATGAAATCCATCATAAATTAAAATATAATGACATTTAATATGTATGGAGTAAAATATGAAAAAGATTAAATTTATTCTCGTGCTACTGTGTTTGTTTTGCTTATTGTTTTCTGGGTGTATGAGTTTTAATGGTAATGAGTTGCCAGAAGTAAAAAAACCAATTCCTCCAAAAACTAAACCTGTTATTGAAATGAAGATTGAAAAATGGGAACAGAAACTTAATGGTGAAGGTGCTTCAAGGGGCGTAACTTCAAACAAAAGCAATGGCTATCTGGTCTTAAAGTTTATTCTTGCGCGTTGGTATAGTAAAGATTTAATAAGTGATTATGGAACAATAGGTAGTTTAGGTAAAATTAAGCCTGATTACACTCTTACCTTAAACGGTTTTAGGAATGAGGATATGTCTTGGTTGGGGGCTATATTATGTGGGTTGACACTCTATATCATACCTAGTTCCAGCACAATGGAATTTAATTTAGATTTAGCATTGAAAGATCATAAAACCAACAAAACGTATAAGCTGGATGCGAAAAATTCTGTAACTGTATGGTTTCAGCTATTTTTTATTTTAGGATTACCTGTTTTTTGGGTGGGTGATTATAACATGCAGTATGATACTTCAATGTATGTTTATCACATGTTTAATGAACAAGGTGCATTTAGTGAATATTATTAAGCTTGATTAAACGCTCTGATGTATTCAAGTTTGAACTGGTGAGCCTTGTCTCCTGTGAAACCAAAAGCCAATAATGAGAATCCGTCTTTGTCCATTTGATACATTGGCCTTTGTTGTATAGCTCCATTACCTTGTTTAACGTCTCTTAACACCAACACAAAAGTGTGTTCTTGAAAAATTCCTTTCTCTATAATGTCTTGTATTCTCCTTAGTACATACTCATGTCTTTTGCCAAAATACTCAGCAACTTTTAGGCTGTCTGTTACTACTTCTATATATTTTCAAAGCTCCATTTGGGCTTCTCATAAATTTGATTTTTACTAAATTCTCGTTTCTCATTTCTTCGACTTGGTAAACAAGGATTATCGCTTCAATTTCACCCTCTGCCTCGCGCGCGTTTTATTATTAATAATATATATTATATTATAATAGAGTAAATTATAATTATTATAGAACTACTATGATATATGTAATAGTAA
>CAZVCD010000325.1:0-1533 GCA_964625675.1 uncultured Victivallales bacterium
CCATAGTAGTTTTGCCATGGTCAACATGAGCTATAATAGCTATATTTCGTAAATTCGACATAAAATGTTCCCGTATAAGCGACCCTTTATCGCATAATGATTTATAAAAAAAGTAAACGCTTAAAATAGCACAAAATATGGAAATGTATATTAGTGAACTATAAATAAGTTAAAAATAGGTGTTGAATTCTAAGATCACATCAACAAAAAATGGCGGAGAGAGTGGGATTCGAACCCACGGTAGGGTTGCCCCTACACAGCATTTCCAATGCTGCGCCTTCGACCACTCGGCCATCTCTCCATTTGGAAAAGTTTAAGATTTGTAAAATATATTCAAATCTGAACATTACAAGCTTACTTTAAATAAAAAAATTAGTGAAAACTTTTTTAAAAATGAGAAAGTTTCTAATGTGACTTTTAAGCATTTGATGAATAAATATGAAGGCAGAGAGAGTGGGATGCTATTCTTCGATCACTTAGCATTCAGTATCAACTTAATTAATAGTAACCCTCCCGTAGAAATGGAGGGTTACTATAGGATATTATTTTTTAGGATACACGATACCGTCGATGATCATATTTCCCGTTTAGCTGTCTCTATAACATTTTGCCAATGAATTACTGTTGTTGTAATTGGAAAGTACAATTGTATACAGAAAAGCTTTTACCATTGCTGTTTAACTGACTTTCTTTTGATATAACTGTCAATGGTTGTGCGCTGGTAAATTTGTATACGCTTCCAGCGGTTAGTGGAGCGCTATATGGTGTTGTAATTTTAAAAACTGAATTTGAAGCAGCTGAATTTGTGACTGAAACAAAAAGACCGCCAACCCATGTACGATCAACTTTTCCAGTATACAGGTAGTTGCCTTTATCATCCTTTGTTCCACTGCCTATGAACTTAATAGGGTCGATTAAATAGACTGGTTCTTGCCAGTTGCCGGCAGGTAGACTGGTGAGCCCGTCAACATGCAGCATTTTACCTTTTGGAAAATTTCCTGTCTGATATAATTTTATACCATTGACTGTTTTTGCTTCTTGTGCATTAGAAGTAAGTGGTGCTGCTAATACCAAAGCAAGTGCTCCGTACAACATAAGTTTAAACATTGTTTTCTCCTTTGTTTTTGTTTAAAATATAAGAATTTCAATAATGATAACGACAATGATAACGATATTTTCTTTTAAATCATTGTCGTAATCCGTCGTTAGGCGCTATGCCCTCCTTGTTTAAAAATAAGAAATTATGTAATTATTACAATAACATATAGAATATTTTTTATCTAAATATTTTCTTTCCAAGTACAACAACATAGAGTGAAATAAAAATAGCCCCCAGTTGCTTCTTTTTCTATAACTCTGAGCTTAGCTTCTTTAAGAGACATTGCTGTGTCAACGTGATATCCCTGGTTTTGAATAGTTTTGGACACTGATTCTAGATGAGTATCTCTGTCATTAACTACAAGCACATATCTAATTTTGAAGGATTCTCTATTTTTCATTTTGGTATTTAATAGTTATATTATATTGTTATTA
>CAZVCD010000325.1:1633-2960 GCA_964625675.1 uncultured Victivallales bacterium
ATAATTTTGTGCTGACATGAGACATTTATTTTCAATTCTGATAGTGCTTGTTGTTTTGTATATAGCAGCGGCCGTAATTCTTTATTTTTCCCAACGAAAATTTCTTTATTTTCCTCAAAAAAGTGTAGGTGTGGTTGATGAGAAAGAAATTGAAATAAGGAATGGAGAAACGATTTTAAAGGGATGGGTTGTTAACGAAGGAAAAGAGAACGCTATATTGTACTATGGTGGAAATGCGGAAAGTATAGAATACAATATTCCTCTTTTTAAAAATAAATTTAATAAGCATACGGTATATTTAATAAGTTATCGTGGATATGGCATGAGCGATGGCACCCCAACAGAGGCTGATTTGTGTAAAGATGCAGTGCATATTTATGATGAAATAAAAAATAGACATAACAAAATATCCCTAATAGGCCGTAGTCTTGGATCCGGAGTAGCAACGTATGTTGCGGCCAACAGGCCTGTAGATAAACTTGTTTTAATTACACCGTTTGATAGTGTAAAGAAGGTTGCTCAGCAAATATTCTGGATGTATCCGATGTCACTTCTATTGAAGGATAAGTTTGAATCTGATCGGCATGTAAAAGAAATTACATCAGAGACAATGATAATGGTTGCGGAAAAGGATGAAGTTATCCCAAGAAAACGAACTGATGCATTAATAGCTAAGTTTAAACCGGAACAGCTAACCGTGAAAGTAATAAATGAAGCAGGGCATAATTCTATTTCTATGTTTCCTGAATTTTCGAATAGTCTAGTGCTGTTTTTCAATGAGGAAAATAGGTGAAAAAAATCCTCTTAATATTTTTTATCATTATGGCAAATGCGGCATTTGCTGATGATATGGCTATATATGTTGTTTCACATAGACATCATTCCGGGATAGTTATACCGGGTGATTATATCAAACTAAATTATTTAGAAAACTCAAAAGAGTTTTTAAATGCTAAATATATAGAGTTTGGTTATGGTGACAGAGACTATTATATGTCATCGGTTAAAAGCTTTTTTCTGGGAGTCAGTGCACTCTTTTGGCCAACTGAATCTGTAGTGCATGTAGTGAGAATTGATAAGAATTTAAAAGAAGCATTTCCTACAAGTAAAATATATAGAATCAAAATAACAGAGGAAAAACTTAAGCTTTTGAAAAGATATATATTTGAATCATTTAAATTTCAGGATAGCATGAATAAACCTCTCGGTAAAGGTCAATATTTGGAAAGTTATTTTTATGCCGGGAGTCGTGACTTTTATGTTTTTAATACATCCTGAATCCGTGAATGAATTACAGGATTAGATTTTTATAAACTTATTGGCTACA
>CAZVCD010000326.1:0-2931 GCA_964625675.1 uncultured Victivallales bacterium
ATTTATTGTTACTGGATTTAATACAGATAAAGCTCTTGAAGCGGGTTACTGGTACGAATGGAAGAATTACAAATATAAATTAAATTCCGCGCGCTGGAATTTAAGTCTCTCTTTTATGCTGAAGTTTTAACAAAATAGAAACCCTTAAGTTACAAAGATAAGACTTGACCCCTTATATTTTGCATCCTCTATAATCCATTCTGCGTCATCATTAGTGAGAACTTCAACACCATACTGTTCAACGACCCTATCTTCCTGTGCTTTTTCTAAAGTCTCCGCATATTTTTGCTCAAGTTGTTTTGCCTTTTTGATATAACTGATATATTCCGGTTCTACCTTACCCTGCTCAACATAAAATTTCTTGAAGGCTGCTATGGCACAGTAATGAGCTCTTGCTTGAATACCTATCTTAAATAGTGACGCCAATACTGAATGATACATAGCGTAATAGCCGCAAATAATCGTCCAATCAAATAAATCATTATCGAACATTATTTTCATAGCCCGTAAATTACTATGTGCCTTATCAATATGCTGTTTAACCAGTCCAGCATTTACAAAAACCTTACGAAGATTAGGCTTACCTTTCTTGGGATGAAAACATTCATGTAAAGTTTTCTCAATGTATTCAGGCATATGATCCCCCACCCTCTTTAATCAACTGCCAAAACAGGAATTCATTATACAAAACGATTCTGTCTTTCCAGAGTTCATTGTAAAACTCAGTCTTCTTGCTAAACCCTTCTACAAATTTATCAACCGTGGTGCTTATCGGCCTTATCTCTAATAATGGACTTACGTCTATCTTTGCCTTATTCAAAACCATACTTACATCCCTATCTTTTTCCGAAACTACCGCCAATATATCTATATCACTGCCTTTAGCCCATTCACTCCTTGCCACTGAGCCAAAAAGTATAACTAGTTGTATTTTCTTCTTTGATAAATCTATTATATCTTGTGTATATTTCTGCAATAATCTAGCTATTTTTTTATTTTTATTGTAAAATCCCTTCCTTTTTTCCAGCTCCAAGAACTCGAATATCTTTAGAATGTCCTCACTTTCTAGATTAGGCTTTAAAAAAGCCATGTTAGAAACATTTCGCCGTTTAAACATATCATCCTTCACAAACAATTTTAATGAGTTATCAACATTAGTCAGAGAAACCTTTGACAATCTGGCTATCTCCCTAAGGTGTATCTCCTTAAAAGGATTCTTCATAAAAACTTCCAAGATCTTTTTTCTTCTCATTGGTATTAGCATGCTCTTTTCTCCTGTTCTATGCTATAGAACAACTGTTCTATAGCATAGAACATTAAGCTCTTTTTGTCAATATCTTTTATAAAACTCTTCAAAACTTTCAAAACTTTCCAAAATGTAATAAAATAAGCATAAGAATAAAAGCGTTAAATAGGTGTGTCCCTATATTTTTCTTGCATTTTACAACTGAGATAGCCATTTTTTGAAGAATATATCTAAGATTGTGTAGCTGTTTTTTTCTTTATCAATTAAGTCTTTATCTATAAGACTAGTTAATATTCGCTGCATGGAAGATGCTGAATCTAAATTGTGCCGGCGCAGGAATTTGCCGGAAAATACTTTATCTCCTGGCAAGGCCTTAGATAAAGCGATTAGTAATTGCCTTTGTTTTAAAGTTAAACCGTCTAAAGCGGCTTCATACGTAGAGGATTCACGCTTAAGCAGTATTTCCAAGCTTTCCTGCAAATCTCTTTCTGTGGCTTCTTTTTTGTCGGCTGTACTTTCCCATAATATATTGCACATATACTGTACATAGTATGGATGCGTTTCGCAAATCTCAATTAAATTATTTATTAATTCGGAAGAGATTGTTTTTTCCGTATGTTTAAACTTTCCCGCGATAAAAGCTGCTAGTTCTTTTTGTTCTATTTTTTCTAAAGGAAATGATTTTCCGCTTCTGTAAAACGGCCTGTTAGGATTATTAAAAATATCACGGATAAGATGTTTTTTACTACCCATAAAAATATATGAGATATTATTATGCCGCTGGAAATGAGAACGGAGGGTTTTTTCTAACTTATCTGTTTTAAAAAGAGCTATCTGTTGGAACTCGTCAAAACATACTGCTATTTTTTTCTTTTTAGCGTCAGTGAATCTGTGAACACTTTCTAAAACATCTTCTAACGAAGGGCTAACATCGCTTTTGTCGATTGTAAAACTATAATTTATCTCCCCCGTTTTATCGGCTGTAAATGACGGGCGCAATTTTCGGAAGAAATTTCCAACATCTTTAAAACTTTTTTTTAGAGAACCGTGCAGTGCTTTGGCTATAGCTGCCGCATATATACTTATAAAATCTTCTTCGCATGATACAGGGTATAAATCAGCATAAATTGTGCATATTCCCTTTTTGTCACTGGCTCTA
Organism: uncultured Victivallales bacterium; assembly: GCA_964625675.1. GTDB lineage: Bacteria > Verrucomicrobiota > Lentisphaeria > Victivallales > GWF2-38-69. The sequence goes on from CAZVCD010000326.1 coordinate 2,406, forward strand.
AAAACTTCTTTAATTAAGGAAGTTTTTCCAAAACGCCTTTGGGAGAATACTATTACGTTTTGGCTGTTCTCGATATCTCGGCCCAACTCTTTTATTTCTGATTTCCTATTACAAAAATTGTCTCCTGAAACTTCTTTACCGTATACAAAAGGATTTTTCATGCAACACCTCCATTACTCATTATGCGTTATGCGTTATGCGTTATGCGTTATGCGTAATATTATCATTTGTTTCAATCTTTGTCAAGTCCTCTTTCGGATGTTGTAGCTAACCTGTCAGTGGACACTAGTGTCCAAATAGAATAATGTTCCTAAAACGTAACTTCTTACAAATAAATGAGTTGAGTTATATCTGTTCTTTTTGAGATATGGTTTTTAATTTGGACAGTAGTGAGTGTGTCCCCATGTTTATATACTGTGCCGTATTTCTCTTGGATTTCGTAGCCCACATTTTACTTTTATTTTTAGTATTTCTTTCTTCAAGCCGCTTATTTTATCACCTCTAGTATTAGTTCCCAAAATTTCTC
>CAZVCD010000327.1:0-2908 GCA_964625675.1 uncultured Victivallales bacterium
CATATGAAATAAGTTTTTCAATACACTTTGGCCCTTGTTTGATGATTTTTTTGGCCACTTTTTCGTTACACATATGTCCGCCGGCTTCAAGTGTATCTTTTACGTGTTCATTATAGGAGTCTTTGTCATCCACAACGCACGCAACACCCCCTTGAGCATGTACAGTGTTAGTGTCATCAGTATTAAGTTTAGTTACAACAGCGACAGTACCTAATTCCGCCAGTAGGAGTGCAGAAGAAAGTCCGGCCGCACCGCTTCCAATAACAAGATGGTCAAAATGTAAATGTTTATTCTTTTCCATAAACCTTTCTCCACGTTTTATCAAAAAAACAAGTTAAACTTACAACTGATTTTTATATCCTATAATTGATAGAATTATAACAGTCAATCCGCTATAAATCTAAAATGGTTATTATATTCTTTTCTGGCATATCTGAGATTTTTGGATGCGCTGCTGACAGGTAGTGTTTTTAGTGTTTCCAATAAGCTAAACACATACCTTTAAAATTAAGTTTTCCAAAACAATCCTTGGAGTGCTGTTTCCTGATACAAGTTCTTTATTGGCTTGAAGTAATGCAGAGAAAATTTCTGCCATTTCGCTGTTAGTAAACTTTTGGGCCTGTTCATACATCTTATATGCTCTGTATGGGTGGTATGACAGTAAAACATTACCGTTTCCGACATTATTACTGTTCATTTTTGCGTTATCCAAATGTGACTTAAAAAAAGGATATTGACATTTAGACGGAATGGCTAGAAGCTCTGCACCTGATTTTATTTTAATTAGATCTTGGAATTTTCTTATCGTTCCGAATAGCATCGATAGTTCAGGATTTGAACTTGTACTGCGTTCTGAAACAATTTTATCAATTATGATGTTCAAAGCTTTAAAAGAGCTTTTAATTCTTTTATTGGCTAAAGCATCAGCAAAAACCCAGTTGGCCATTTCATATGATTTTGAACAGATAGATTGGCAGTCATCCAGGGTGATATTTTTTTTATTGTCGACATAAGATATTAACTTTGCTATTTCTCCTGTCAGCCTTCCCGTATCACCACCAACCGTATCAGCTAAAAATTCTATAGCATCATAATTTATTTTTACATTTTCTAATCCACATAAGTCTCGGATTTTATTTCTAAGATCAGCCTGATAGCTTTTATCATTTGTATCTATTTTTGCGAGGTGGTGTATGGTTCCGTTTTTTGAAAAAAACTTATAAATAGAGGTTCTGCGGTCAAGCTCCGGCCCGTCAATAATTAGAGATACGTTATTGTTATCAAGAAATTCTGTTTGAAGCGTATCAATTATTTCTTTAAATGTATCTTGAAACAGTTTATTTTTTTTGTCTTTTCCAGTTGCCTGATCAAAATGCGAAAAATGTTTTAGCCAAATGGTTTTAGTGCTACCGAAAAAAGACGGGGTGTTAATTGATATCAACAATTCTTCCAGTACTTTCATCGGTTTACTATTTTCTGTATCTCCTGTAATTATTTCAAAAGAATATTCGTCTGCAATGTTTTTTTTAAGTTCATCAATGATGGAATTGGCTTTATTTTTTATAGCCAGTGTATCATTGCCTGTTATAAGGATTAAATTTTCCATAATGGTTAATCTTTACGTGCTCTGCTGATTGTGTTGTTTAGTCTATGCCTGGAATATAAGTATCATCAGGGCTGAGAGACAATATTAGTTCTGATAATAGTTCGATCGCGTTTTCTACGTCTCTGAGATCGCAGATTTCGACCGGAGTATGCATGTAACGGTTTGGTATGCTTACCAGTGCTGTTGCGACACCTGATCTTGATAACTGAATGGAGGCTGTATCAGTGCCTCCGCTTGCGCTGTAGCCGGCTTCTTCCTGACATGGTATATTTTTTTGTTTTGCAATATCTCTTATTTTCTTACCAAGAACAGGATTTAGATTTGCAAAACGCGTTAGTATGGGGCCTTTGCCCAGTTTCAGTGAACCGTATTCTTTAATGTCAATATCAGGAGTATCTGTAGCAAAACCTACATCTACCGCAATACCTATATTGGGATTAATTTCAAACGCAGAAGTATGCGAGCCTCTCGTTCCTACTTCTTCCTGCACTGTGCCTACACAGTAAACACCTACATCAGTTTTATCATGTTTTTTGATTTTTTTGATAGTTTCAGCTACGACAAAAGCGCCTATTTTATCATCGAGTCCTTTTGACATAATTCTATGCTTGCCTAATTTTACAAAATTAGGTTTGACTGTCACTGGATCTCCGATGGAGACTGTTTTTTCAGTTTCTTTTTTGTTTTCTGAACCTATATCTATCCATAAATCTTTTATAGGAAGTACTTTGTCTCTATCTTTTTGTGGTGTAAGGTGAATTGGTTTTTTTCCAATAATTCCAGGAATTTTTCCTTTTGCAGTCTGAATTTCAACCTCTGTGCCGGGTAGTGTAACTTTATCTACCCCACCAACATTTCTGAAGTATATTAAACCTTCATCAGATATATGGACAACTTGAGAACCTATTTCGTCATAATGCCCAGCCAGCATTACTTTGAATTTTGAATCTGTGTTAATTGCCCCGATAGTATTTCCCATTACGTCTGTATATACATTGTCACAATATTTTTTTAAATAGTTTCTGTAAACCGATGCAGCTTCTGTTTCAAATCCGGAAATACTGGAAGTGATTAAAAGTTCTTCGAGAAAATCTATATTTAGCTTTGACATTAGCTTTAGTATCCTTTTTTAGAACGATCCGATCATTAATAATAGCCTGCCTATAAATAGTACTTTGAATTGCACAAAAAAACAGTTGAAAAACCATTTTTAATTAATTTAAGTGGTATAGGAAAAGAGAAATATGGTAAGAGTGTTTATGTAAGAGTAAAAAACGGACATCTTTTTAAGCTAACTTTTGG
>CAZVCD010000328.1:0-2877 GCA_964625675.1 uncultured Victivallales bacterium
CAAATTTTAATTGTCTTTGGGTATAATTCAAAAATAAAAAAACCTTTAGTATATTCTATGTATAAAACAGGATATTTTCCAGTAATTAAAGATTGAAATATAAAAAGAATGCTTGCTTACTTGACACTTATTTTGCATATGGTATATTTTCCTTTCTAGAAAAATATATCACTAAATCACGAATTTATTAAATAGTGTAGTTTTTTAATAGGGGAAGTCTATAATGAAAATAACATGTATTCTAGGTAGTCCGAGAACTAATGGGAATAGTGCGGCTATTGCTGAAAAGTTTTGTGAAACAGCTGAAAAAAAAGGAGCAGAAATAACCAGATTCAGTCTGAATAAAATGAATTATCGTGGCTGCCAGGGGTGTATGGCATGCAAATTGAAATATGATAAATGCATATTAAAAGATGATTTGGACGATGTTCTTGAGTCAGTTAGAAATTCTGATATTACTGTTTTGGCTACTCCAGTCTATTTTGGTGATGTAACATCACAGATGAAGGGATTTATTGATAGAACATATAGTTTTTTGAAACCAACTTTTTATACAGAACCGACGAATGCTTCCAGGCTAGGAAAAGGTAAGAAACTTATTTTTGTAATGGCTCAGGGAGCGCCGAAAGAAAATTTTGGTGATATATTTCCGCGCTATGAAGTTTTTTTCAAATGGCAGTTTGATGAAGTCAAGTTGTTAAGAGGATGTGATTTGGTAGAAAAAAACAGTGCTAAAAATAGCAAAAAGATCATGCAGAGTGCAGAAGAAATGGTTCGTAACATATAAAATAAAGGAATAAAATCCAAACAATAAAATGAAAAAACTATATTTAATCAGACATGCTAAATCGAGTTGGAGTGATCCTGGATTAGATGATTTTGACAGGCCTTTAAACAAGAGAGGCCTAAAAGATGCAGCTGTAATGGGTAAAGTTTTAAAGAAGACATTTCTGAAGCCCGATGGTATTATTACAAGTTCTGCAAGGAGAGCACAGGAAACAGCAGAAATCATTGCGCACAAAATAGGTTTTCCTATTAAAAAAGTAGTGGTTGAAGAAAGAATATACGAAGCTGTGACATATGATCTGCTAGAGATAATAACGGATTTGGATGATAATTTGGATACGGTTATTCTTTTTGGTCATAATCCTGGTATGACAAATCTTGCCAACCGATTAAATGATATTGAAATAGATAATATTCCGACATGCGGTATTTTTGCTATCGAATTTGATACGAAATCATGGCGTAAGGTATCCGAAAAAACAGGATCTTTTATTTCTTTTGAATATCCCAAAAAGTATAAGTAAATTTATGGTTTTTTTTTAGATAATGCCAGCAAGAATGAGATGTCAATATTAAGCTTGTAAACTGAAATCTTTCTCCTTCGCTATATCGAGCTTCGGCGGATAAATCGGAGGAGAAGAAAATCTAAAATATTAAGAGTTTACTCTAGTTCCATCTTCCATTGTGTTTGACGGAGCAAGTATGACTTTGTCACCTTCGCTTAACCCTTTTACCACTTCAGCTTCATTATCATTTATCAGCCCAATAGTGATATTTTGAAGTTTAGCTTTGTTGTCTTTAATTACATATACTTTCCATTTACCGTCATTACCCTTAAACAAAGCGGTTCTTGATACTTTAAGTACATTTTGTTTAGATGCTGTATATACTTTTACTTGAAGACGGAAGCTGTCCCCGAGTATTTTATTGGCTTTTTTCAGGGAGTCAAGGCTGTTTTTATCAAATGCTATTTTTACATGAACGCGCTGTTGTTCGACACCTAATGAAGACAGCTTTGTAAAGCCTTTCGGGTCAATTCTAATAACCTTGCCATTTATTGATATATCCCCAATTGCCGCTCCAAATATATCTACAGAATTGCCTTTTGAAATATTGATAGCTTCTTCAGACAGGATATTTGCATTTACCTGTAGGTTGTCTAAATTTCCTATCTCCATAAGGAGAGTGCCTGCGGGTAAAAAACGCAGATTAGAGATATGTTTATTGAGTACAATTCCGTTGATAGGGCTCTTAATTTTACTCCGCTGTAGGTTACGTTGAGCTTCTTGTAATGCAGCTTTAGCTTCAGCTAATTGACTTTTCAGTACAGCATCATTTAGACTTTTAATATGAATGAATTCATTAATATATACAGGAGCGAGTTTAAATATTGAATCTATAATTTTATAAGCATTTTGCATAATGCTTGCAGATTCAAGTTCAACTTTTTTAACAGCCGCTTCCATTTTAGCTTTACTGTCATTAATGCGACTTACGGCTTCACCGCTCTTTGCCATTGCTCTTTCATATTCCTGGGCGTATTTATATACACTGTTACTGGCTAAAACTTTCTTTTCAGAAACTTTGACCAGATTTTCCATTGTTTTAATCCATTTAGCTGATTCATCAAGGGCGGTGGTTTCCAGCGCATTGTATTGGTTGATGGCTATTTGCCCTTTTATAGCATTAACTCTTGCATTGGCTTCTGCTATAGCCGTTTGTATATCTGCTTCATCTAGCTGAGCAATTATTTGGTCTTTTTTAACGCTGGTACCAGGGGTAAGTAGTATCGGCGTGATTCTGCCGGAGAGGGGCATTGTAATTTTATATAATTTAGGCAGTGCTGTTACTGCGCGTTCTTCAATGTATTCACTTACATTACCTTTAGTAACTTTTTCAGCCAGGACAGGTATCCCCTGCATTTTGGAGTAAATAATACTTGCTACTATAAGTACGACTATAATAATGCCAATTGCCCACTTAACCTTTTTCATAATTCCTCCATAAATATTATATTAAAATTCAGTAATCAGTTTCTCTTACCTCTTACCTCTTACCTCTTACCTCTTACCTCTTACCTCTTACCTCTTA
>CAZVCD010000329.1:0-2860 GCA_964625675.1 uncultured Victivallales bacterium
TATGCTAAATATGTTATAGCTCAACTTGTCATTTTTTATGAATAATTCAGGCTAAGGCACTATTTCAACTTGATAAAAAACAGGAAAGAATAGTAGTACTATATGAAATTTGCAAACAATCTAATCGCTCAAAGTAAAAATAGCTCCCATGAATAACAACTCTCAGTCCAACAAAAATACTGTAAAAAACATTTATGCAGAACTAACTCAGCCTTTCATTAATATATTTAAATCTCCAAAAGCACTGTTTGGTGTAAATCTCACCTACCTTATTGAAGGAATAGCATACTTTGGTTTTCTAGGTTTGCTTATTTTATATTTTGAAAAATACGTAGGACTTAATGATATTAATTCGTCATATATGGTGGGCATACTTACTGCAGGCATTACATTAAGTATGCTTTTTCTAGGAGGAACTGTTGATTGGTTTGGTGTTAGGAAAACATTTTTAGCCGCATTTGTCATTATGCTTATCGGCCGATTACTTGTTACTTTAGCTCCCGGGATAGGAGTTCCCGGCTTGTGGAAAACAACTAATATTTATGCTCTTTTAGGAATATTTTTTATAGTAATTGGATACGGGATATACCAGCCAGCCGCTTATACTGCAGTAAAAAAATTTACAACAAAAGAAAATGCTGCGATGGGATATGCAATGCTATATGCAATTATGAACCTTGGAGGATTCCTTCCCGGATTAATATCGCCACCAGTAAGACATTCTACAGGTATTTTAGGAGTTTTCTGGATATATAACATCTTAACAGCCTTATGTATCATTATTGTATTATTACTCATAAATAAAAAATCAGTAAAAAAAGCCAAGACTATAGAAAGTAAGGAAGATGATAAAACAGAGAAGCCCAATATAAAGTATTATTTACAGAATATTCCAATTAAAGACTTTAAATTCTTATTTTTTATTTTCATACTTATTTTTGTACAGACCCTTTATGCATACAACTGGTTAATCTTACCTATATACACCAGTCGTGCTTTTGTTGGTGTGGTTAGCGACTATTTTGAATTTTTCACCAATTTAAATCCTCTGCTCATCTTTATTTTGGCACCTATAGTCACTGCGCTCACAATAAAAAAGAAAACTTACAATATGATGATAATAGGTACACTTATAATGTCCCTGCCTACATTTCTGCTTTGCTTAGGAGCCAATATATATACTTTACTTGGGTATTTGTTTATAATGACAATAGGCGAAGCAATTTGGCAGCCAAGATTTCTTCAATGGGTTGCTGAAATAGCTCCTAAAAATATGACTGGGATATATATGGGATTAGGTCAATTCCCATGGTTTTTAACGAAAGCAATAGTACCATTATATTCCGGCTACTTTTTATATAAATATTGTCCTAAAGGTACATCTCCTTCTGATATGAATACTGAAACAATGTGGCTTATTTTCGGGTGTATTGCAGTAATAACTCCAATAGTTCTTATAATTGCTAAAAAATGGATGTTGAAGGGTATACCTGAAAAAGAACAATAAAATCAAAACGGTGTCGTGCGCATGTAAAGGATTAGCTAATAACGATTAACAGAGAATAAAAATGCATAAACAGCTCTTAGAAGCAATAAATGATACCAAAAATGGGCTTTAAGAAAAAATCATAACCAGTAGATGCTCTTAATCATTTTTTGCTCCAGCTGCAAAATGATAAGAGATCAAAAACGTTAGCTGGAGAATACCATGCTTGAACAAAAAAACACAGCTGGGAGAGTGAATTGCTTACATACGGTTTACGCAGAAATCGCACGAACCAATGGCAATCAATGTATGAGTGTGCGCAAAGAACTGAAATGTGCAAAAGAGAACGATGATGAGGCAGCCTACCATGACGGCGAGAAAAGGATGACGAAACACGCTGTGGTCTGCATCGTATTTGCCGCGTTATCATTGGAGGCTTTGATCTATGACTTTGCTGCGCGATATTTTGATGATAAATATGTTGTAGAGCATCTCGACAAGCTAGACCTTGTATCCAAATGGCTTGTTATTCCTCGACTCGTTTGTGGCAGTGAATTCGATAAGAGTGCACAACCATATGGACACCTGAAGGAGTTAGTTTCCGCGCGAAACAGTCTTGTTCATCATAAGTCTTCTGGTTGGTCCCGAAATAGCGATGGAGAAATTGATATAAATGCGACCTTTGCACGGGGCGTAAAAAACGAAAATGGCATTATTCGAGGAATGGAAGCAGCTCTCAGTGCTTTGGATAAGGTTCCGGAAAAGCTCTTCCTTATGACAAATGATGATTTCGTTTTCATTTCGCTGCCTAAAGAGAAACGAAAAAAACACCGAATATTTACCATTCAACATAAATAGCGAATGTTCGACCAATAATTGTTATAAAAAAGGAAATAATGATGATGAATGTAATTCATAAAATTTTTGCATCACCTTATACTTATGCTTTTATTGTATCTTTTGCAGCTTTTGTAGCAGCATATGCTGCTAATCAAAAGATCAAACTTTTTGAAAAACACAATCAAACATTAGCAGTAAGCAAAAAAACAATAATCACTAATTTAGAAAAAACTATTGAATCCAAGGATGAAATAATAGGCATGGTTACAGGTGGAGATAGTTATCCCCGTCTTTCTATTGGTAACAATTATTTCTTTCTAAGTGTAAATGGAGTATACAGTATTCCAGAATGTACGGTTGAAATAGTTTATTTAAAAAATTATTTAAATATTTCATTAAATACTACTTCAGATTATTTAGAGAAAGGAATTAGGAATGATACAGACATTAAAACTATTTACAAAGCTAAATTTACAAAACAATTGTCAAACGACAATTATATTTTCCCTTCAACGACAATTAAAAATTCCCATT
>CAZVCD010000330.1:0-2847 GCA_964625675.1 uncultured Victivallales bacterium
TTCGGAATAGAAAATAAATCTGAACTTTATATTAAGACATGGGGTAATAACGGAAAAGAATTAAAGGAATCCATAGAGACAGTATCAAAAGCAATTAAAAAAGCCTTTAATAAACTTTCTTTGGATAAATTAAAATTATCAAAAGAACAGAAGAAAGCAGCATAATAATACGCCCCGAAAAGGGGCTTTTTTAAACTATTTTTTTTAAAAATAGATAAAATGGTGAAAATATGAGATATAGGAAGAATAACTGTTGCTAAATATATCATTTATGATATAAAAATAATATTAAAGGGACCTATATGAAAAAGAAATTATATACAGAACTTAATAGAGTAACTGAATTCTTTGCAGTTCAGAACTGTCATATCAATAATGAATATAAAGTTATTATTAATATTTTAGAAGAGGAAGGAAGATTGACTGCACCGCTTGGTGAGAAAGTTAATAAAACCCTATTCGCTATCAGGATAATAAGAGCAGGGAATGTTAGAGTTTTTATGTATACGGAAAAGAAAAGAATGTTTATGGAATTCATGGGTATATTAAGAAAACCAGAGAAATTCCCAAAAAAGAACTTAATATAGCTATGAAAATTTCAAAGGAATAAAAAAAGAAGATCTTATATAATCAAGGTGGAAATTATGAAAAAAGAAGAATTAGAAAAGTTAAGAGACAATATACGAGATTTAAAAACTAACGATAAGGATGTATATAAAAAACAAAGTGCTGAAAGAGACTTTTTCTTAAAAGCACCTGAAAATCAAAATGAAATAGCTGAAATTAAAGCGTCTTTAAAAGCTGCTCAATTAATTTTAAAGATGAGGAAAAAAGCAGGTCTTACACAAACAGAGGTTGCTGAAAAACTTCACATAAGACAACCTAATTATGCTAGAATTGAAAGAGGTCAGAATATAACTATTAATACTCTTGCTGATATAGCTAATGCATGCGGTGCTGAAATAGATATAAAATATCACTTCAAACATGCTTAGTTCTTTATTCTCCCTACAAAGTTTGGCAGATAAAATAACTAGTGTAAGGTTGTCACAAGATGAAAAATAGAATATTCAACGATAAGAACAGCAGACCTTTGACAGAAGAAGAAATGAACGACTTTAAAATGTCAAAGGAAGAAAAATAGGAAGCATCAAATATAAATGAAGGTGCCTATACGCCTGTTTCTAAAAATGAATTAGATAAATATAAAAAATTACAGGCTAATTTTAAGAAAAATAGAACTAAAGGAGTTTTAATTAGGTTTGATGTGGATGATTTAACAAAAATTAAAATGAAAGCCGAAGCTGAAGGACTTCCATACCAAACATTTATTAAAAGTATTATACATAAAGTAGCTTCTAAATAATTTTTACTCCCATTTTCGAGGGAGTTTTAAACTCCCGCCCGTCACCCTAATGTAAAATACTTTCTTTGTCTGTGTAACAGTGCTTTTTTATTTGTTCATGAATTATTATTGCATTTTCATGAACTATATGATATAATATTTATACACAATAAGAAGGGAAATAATAAAATGGCTACATTACAGGTTAAATCAATTGATGATAGATTATATAAGCTTCTCGGTCAAAAAGCTAAAATGGATAATCGTTCAATCAGTCAGGAAGTCATAGCAATTATTAAAGAACATCTTTCCGAGCCCAAAAGAAGCAGCATTGTTCTTGCTACTGATAGATTTCTGGAAGTATGTGGAAGTTGGAAAGACAGCAGAAGTTCCGATGAAATAATTGCGGATATAAGGAACAGCAGGAAAGCTTCAAAAAGATTTAAAAAGGATATATTCTAAATATACAGCAATTTGCTTTTTAAGTTGCTAATAGACAAAAATGTTGTATCAGCAGATAAGACAATAAAACTAAAAGAAGGTTTACCTTCATGTACCTTTTAGATACAGATATAATAATTTATTCACTTAATGGTGATGAAAAAGTAATAAACAATATTTCTTTTTACAGAAATGAACCTAAAGCAATCTCTGTTATAACTTATGGAGAACTAATTTACGGGGCTCAGAAATCCACAAGAAAAATAAATAATATTGCTAAGGTTAACACCCTTAGAGAAATATTTCCAATAATAGAAATTACTCCGTCTGTTATGGATACATTCGGGGAGATTAAAGCAGATCTTGAGAAAAAAGGAACTGCAATTGATGACTTTGATCTGCTGATAGCTTCAACTGCCATATCTTATGGGTATACACTTGTAACTAATAATGAAAAGCATTTTAAAAGAATAACTGATTTAGATATTGTGAACTGGAAAAAATAGATTAATCATCTGATATAGTTAAGTAATATTTTAAAGCAGCCCTTTTCTTTATTTTTTTAGAGCTGTATCTCAGCAATAAATATCAGAAAACCCCTGCACCCCTCCCATAATGCCTTCAATCCGATATTATCCGGGTTAATATTTCCTTTCCGGCAGCTTCGCTTCGGTATAACATTTTATTTGGCATGACGGCATTAGCTTATCTGCTGCCCTTAAACAGGAAAATTCATGATATACTTAAAAATCAATGCATCAATTGACTTATCAATTTTATTGATAGTTTTGGCTATATCTTTTAAATCATTTACATTATGCTGAGTCACTATCGATTTAACTCTGTCTGTTTTTTTATTTAACGATTTATTATTCATTGCCCATCCCTGTGTATACCATAAAGAACTGATAATTTGATTTTTTTCTTTTTCAGACTTAATTGCCAGTTTTGATAGTTTAATAAGTTTTTTATGATAATTCCATTTCGTCTTTGAAGATACTGAAATCATCAACACAATTAAATCTTTGAACGACATCTGATGCAGATCAATCAATCTTCGG
>CAZVCD010000331.1:0-2807 GCA_964625675.1 uncultured Victivallales bacterium
CCAGCATACTGAATTAAGCATTGAGCATCAAGCATCCAGAATGTAGTTTCAAGAAAGGTAGTTATTGTGTTTTCAAAAATCTGGAATTTTAAAATATTTACATCTGATCCATACATATTGGAGACGGGGCAGTTAATCGAATCAATTATTGTTTTTGCAATTGGAGTTTTCATAGCCACTTTGGTGAAAAGGATTATTGCTCGTAAACTTTCTAATTACCTGAATGAAGAATATGATCATAGACTAGTGTTAATACTAAGAACTTCCTACTGGATTATTTTACTTATCTTTTTTTATATAGCTCTGAGTATTTTAAACATGCCACTTTCAACTTTAAGTTTTATGTTAGGTGGTCTCAGTATTGGACTTGGTTTTGGCCTGAAGGACTATTTGAACAACTTTTTTAGCGGTATTATAATTATAGTTGAACGACCATTTAAAATCGGAGATGTCGTTGAAATAAAAGGTTATATCGGAAGAATTGCCGATATAAGTCTTCGTTGCGTTAGAATATATACTGAAGAAAAAATTGATATAATAGTCCCTAATAGTGTTGCGTTAAACGAATGTCTTATTAACTGGACTAGAACAGATAACGTAATTTATGCAGAAGTCCCAATCAGTATAGCATACAGTTCTGATGTTGACAAAGCTACAAAACTGATGAAAGAAGCTGCTCTTAAGGCAGAAGGAATTTTAGCAGACCCTCCTCCAATAGTGTTGTTTAAATCTCACGGGCCATATTCTCTGAATTTTAAGATTTTGTGTGGAATGGAAGTAAACAATAAACTTGAACGTTGGGAAAAAGAAAGTAGTTTCAACTACTCTATAAATAAGCACTTAAGAGAAAACGGCATTAAAATTTCATATCCGAAATCAGATATCCATTTTAATTCAGACAAACCTATCGACATAAAGATAAGCAGATCCTAACTCTTACTTTTATATTTCTCAGACTTAAATAAAACCAAATTATAGGCCAATTTTTATGGTGGATTTTTATTTAAGCTTCTATAAATATTAGAAATATTAACGTGGTTACATTAATAAAGTTAAAATGGTTTTATTTCTGTTTGAGTTGTTTTCTCTAACTTTTCTTCTAGTTTTAAAAAAGCTTTATCATAGTGGAAATATTCATCCAAAAAATATGGTTTAAGAGGGTTATAAGTTTTCCATGAAGCCCTACTTCCCCTATCGATAAGAACTGATTTTACATTATTATATGTCCACACTAAACTGAGTTCAGTAATATTCCATCCCCAATTATAGTTGCTATTTTTTAGGGCTGTATCTTTAATATTTATTATTCCGTTTTTCTCATGTAGAATGTTTATTACGCTGTTACGATATGCACTCCATTAGTATGAATTATATACATCACCTGATATCATTATTACTGTGAAAATTGTAAATATCATTATATGATTTGGGGTTAAATAAAGTTTTAATCTTTTAAAAATAAAAGTGCATAACAGCAGAAAAGGTAAGAAGGATGCGGTTAAAGTTCTACTTCCAAATGAAACTGCAGGTGATGAAGTGTAGCCAAAAACAAAAGTAATTAGTACATACATTAGGAGGACTACTATGTTTAAGCGAAATAAAAAACTAGATCGTAGTATTAGGTTTAATGTGAAGAAAAAAACAAAAAAAGCAGAAAAAACAAATTGTACATTTACTAAACTGTATGCAATACCGTAGAGGAAAAAATTAACGTTCTTAATATCCCTGGGGTGTAGTATATAATGTAAATTATAAATTATTGAAAGAATAGATATAATAATGGCAATTGTCATCATTATTCGCTGTTTTCTTTCTTTAAAATAATATAATCTAATGAAAGATATAAAAAGGAATATAGCTGATATAATGACTGAAGTTTCATATAAATCAGCAAATAATATCAGTAAAAACAGCAGAATAATCCCATCTAAATTGGATAATGCTTTATCTCTTATCAAAATAAATAAAATAGGCCATGAAAGAAGTGTTAAAACTTCATGCTCTCCAACTATTATAAAGTCTGTTGGAATGTTTATACATAAAATTCCTGCAATGAAAAACAAAAGAAATTCTTTGTTTTGACCTCTGATTGCAAACAAAGAAATCCCTAGCGTAAAAATAAAGGGAAAATACGATCCTAATGCAAAAAGCCAGGAAAGTATATCTATATTTTTTATACCTAAACTTATACCTAATACTATTGGCCATTGATTAATATTATTTGCAAATAATCGCGAAGGTGCAACAGATGTAAATGTTTTATTCTTTAAAATCAAAATAAAGTAGTGAATCCCATCAGCGCATAGCTGTTTATCAACAGAGAATGCATAAAACATACCTATAGATATAACAAAAAATAAAAATAAAAAAGGCTTAATACTTTGATTTTTAAATATTTTACTAAAATTAAATATTTCCATAACGAATAACTACCTGTAAATATAGTGTATAGGAATTTGCTTTTTAACTTCTTCATAATCAACATAATCATGATTTCAAACAGAAGTAAAAAGACAAAAACAAGATTTATCTTGAAAGCTGGTATTATGTGTCTTTCAATGTACTGCAATTATACGGTATAATATTATATCTATCAATAGAATGACTGTTCAGGTAAGTTCTTAGAGAGGAAAAATTATTGCCGATAACCTAAAAAAAAGAAAATGGAACAATTTAGAAAAAAATGGTAGTGTTGCAAAAAGTGTAAAAGAGCTAAATTTTTGAAATTATTTTTTTTCGGTTTAGCCTCAACTATCTTATGCAAAAACCATAGAAATCCACACAATTACATTTTTTGCAACACTACC
>CAZVCD010000332.1:0-2805 GCA_964625675.1 uncultured Victivallales bacterium
ACCTCTTTCATATCTTTGCCGATACGCGGTCCGAGTATTTTAAAGTTTGCTTTAGCGTGACGATCCACAAGTTCTTCCTCGTTAGCCTTAAACTCCACTTCTTTTACATTAAGCTCTTCTTTTATTATATCTGAAGTTTCATGTAAAAGTTGTTGTACTTCCTCATCAGCTGTTATTATTACAACTTTATGCAGAGGCTGACGTACTTTGATTTCTCTTTTTATTCTGAGATAACGTCCAAGTGAAACAGCCGTAATAGTGTGTTCCATCTGATTTTCTAAATCAACATCTCTCAGAGAACTGTCTATTTCAGGATAATCACAAAGATGAACTGACTCAGGCATTTCATCTGTTTTGAGATTTTTATATATTTCATCAGTAATAAAAGGAATAAACGGACATGCTGTTTTTGCAAATGTCAGCAATACAAAGTGCAATGTTCTGTATGCCTCATCTTTATCACCGTCATTCTGACTTTTCCAGAACCTGCGTCTACTGCGTCTGATGTACCAGTTAGTCAAGTCTTCTACAAAAGTTTTAAAACGATTCGCTGCTTTCTGCAAACGGTAACTGTCCATGTGCTCTCTTATTTCGTCCACCATTTCACAAAGGGATGACAATATCCACTTATCCAATGGATTAGAAAGGTTTGTCGGTTCCTTGATATCGCCTTTTGGCGGCTCCCAATTATCAACATTCGCATAAGTAGTAAAGAAGCTGTACGAGTTCCAGATAGGCAGTATTACATTCCTTAGCGTTTCTTTTACTCCGTCTTCTGAAAAACGCAGATCATCAGCACGAACAACCGGAGAGCCAAGCATAAATAAACGCAACGAGTCTGCTCCGTACTGGTTAATTATATACATTGGATCAGGATAGTTCTTTTTCCGTTTAGACATTTTCTGTCCATCTTCCGCAAGAATCATTCCATTAACAATTACATTTTTAAATGCCGGTTTATCAAAAAGCGCAGCTCCAAGAACAACCAGAGTGTAAAACCAACCGCGAGTCTGATCCAACCCTTCAGCTATAAAGTCAGCTGGATAGTTTGATTCAAACCATTCTTTATTTTCAAAAGGATAATGATTCTGAGCATAAGGCATGGAACCGCTTTCAAACCAGCAGTCCAGCACTTCTTCTACCCTTGTCAACTCCCCATTACCGGAAGGAGCCTGTATAGTTAGTTTATCAACAAAATGTTTATGTATATCATCGACTTTTTCGCCGGTCAATTTTTCCAATTCTTCAACAGAGCCTATACAAACTGCTTCGCCCGTATCTTTGTTTCTCCATATCGGCAGCGGACAGCCCCAGTAACGGTTTCTGCTTACTGCCCAATCTCTCGCATTTTCGAGCCATTTGCCAAAGCGACCGTCCTTAATATGCTCAGGCATCCACTGTATCTGGCTGTTTGCCTTTAACATTTTTTCTTTAATTTTATCTATCCTTACAAACCATGTTGAAATAGCTCTATATATTAGGGGAGAATCATCCCTCCAGCAATGCGGATAGCTATGTTTGATAGTTCCTCTATGAACCATCTTGCCTTCTATCTTCAAACGCTTGATAATATCCTTGTCAGCATCTTTGACATATACTCCGTGATAATCATATATAGCGGCCGTAAAACGACATTCTGCATCAATTGGACAAACTTCAGGGATTCCATGTTTTTTGCCTGTTAAAGAGTCTTCTTCTCCGAATCCCGGAGCGGTATGGACAATACCTGTTCCATCTCCAGTACTTACATAATCAGCAGTAACAACACGAAAAGCTCCTTCATCTTTTAACTCTTCAAAATATGGAAATAACGGAACATAGCACTGCCCCAGTAGCTCTTCACCTTTATAGCGAGATACTATTTTATAACTTTCAGGATCCTTGTAGTATGCACCAAGCCTTGACTCTGCCAGTATATAAAAGTTACCGCTGTCTTCAATTTTTACATAATCTATATCTGTCCCAACTGCCAGAGCCATGTTTGACGGAAGTGTCCAAGGGGTAGTGGTCCAGGCAAGAAAATATGTTTTTTCATCATCACATAACTGGAATCGGACAGTGATAGCAGGATCTGTAACATCAGCATATCCCTGATTGGCTTCAAAGTTTGACAAGGGAGTACTGCATCTTGGACAATACGGAAGTATTTTATAGCCTTCATATATTAGTCCCTGATCCCACAACTGCTTAAAAACCCACCAGATGGATTCCATGTAGTCTTTGTCCATTGTATGATAACCGCGTTTGAAGTCAACCCAGCGCCCCATACGGTTTACAACAGTTTCCCATTCTTTTGTATATCTTAGCACAATGCCTCTGCAGGCTTCATTGAAATTATCTATGCCGTAATCTTCAATTTGTTTTTTACCGGCAAGATTTAATTCTTTTTCCATTTCATATTCAACCGGCAAACCATGACAATCCCATCCGAAAACTCTGTCCACATGCTTACCTCTCATTGTCTGGTAGCGTGGAACTACATCTTTTAAAGTACCAGCCAACAGATGTCCGTAATGAGGGAGTCCAGTAGCAAACGGAGGACCATCATAAAAAACAAACTCTTCACAATCTTTTCTTGCTTCAAGAGATTTTTCAAAAATTTTATTTTTCTTCCAAAATTCTAATATTTCTTCTTCAAGTTTAGGAAAATTTGTTCTACTGTTCACTGCTTTAAACATAATTCATGTAACTTTCATATAATAAAAAAGGTTTAAGATTCAAGGTTTTAAGGTTTAAGGTTAGAATTTAAGAAAAGCATCTTTTATTAACTCATCCATACCTTATGTCTTCACTTTGCCTAATTAA
>CAZVCD010000333.1:0-2773 GCA_964625675.1 uncultured Victivallales bacterium
GAAATAATACAAGAAAAAACACGCGATGCCAACGACCCTATATTTGGTTCAAGATTCTTAGGAAAGCAATTACCCAAATACGTATTCCCTGCAGAAGAGATAAGCCCAAGGACAGCTTACCAGACTATTCATGACGAGCTTATGCTAGATGGCAATTCCAGGCTTAATTTAGCTACGTTTGTCACAACATGGATGGAGCCCGAAGCACGTCAGCTTATGACTGAAACTTTCGATAAAAATATGATAGACAAAGACGAGTACCCTCAAACAGCAGAAATAGAAATGCGATGTGTTAATATGTTGGCTCATCTTTACCATGCTGATTCGGGAGAAAAAGAACAGGGGTGCGGATGTTCTACTATCGGTTCAAGTGAAGCTGCGATGCTCTGCGGCATGGCCTTTAAATGGAACTGGAAAAAAAGAATGCAGAAAAAAGGCAAATCAACATCAAAACCTAATTTGGTTATGAGCAGTGATGTTCAGTTGTGTTGGGAAAAATTCTGTGTTTATTGGGAAGTTGAAGCTAGATTTGTTCCGATGGAAAAAGATAAATATACTTTAAATGTAGATAAAATAGTAGAATTGTGTGACGAAAACACTATCGGAGTTATCGGAATATTAGGAACGACTTATACAGGAGAATTCCAGCCTATTTCTGAACTTAATGATGCTATAGATAAATATAACAAAAAAACAGGATATGCAGTACCAATACATGTAGATGGAGCAAGCGGCGGCTTTACTGCCCCATTTCTGCAGCCAGAAATGGAATGGGACTTCCGATTAAAATGGGTTAAGTCAATTAATGCATCAGGTCATAAGTTTGGTCTTGTATACCCCGGTGTAGGCTGGGCAATATGGAGGGATTGGGAAGAACTTCCGGAAGAACTTATTTTTCATGTTAACTACCTTGGTGGTGATATGCCAACATTTGCTCTAAACTTTTCGAGACCGGGCAACCAAGTCGTAGCTCAGTATTATAACTTTATAAGATTAGGATTTGAGGGATACAAAAAAATACATACAACATCTTTATGTGTTGCAAATTATTTTAAAGATGAACTTGAGAAAACAGGCATATTCGTCAGTATGATCAAGGAATTAAAAATGCCTTTAGTCGCTTTTAGAGTAAAAGAAGATTTGGCCAAAAAATATGATGTTTTTGATATTTCTGAGAGATTACGTCACACTGGATGGCTTGTTCCGGCATATACTCTCCCTGAAGACTGCAAAGACGTTGCTATTTTAAGAATAGTCTGCAAAGAAGGCTTAAGTTATGATTTAGCAACCTTATTAATGAGCGAAATTAAAAAGATAATAGCAGATATAGATAAAACTAAAAAAACAACATCAAAAGAAGCTAACAAGGAAGCAAGTAAATTTAAGCTTTGCTAAAAAATCAATATTTACACTAAAAAAAAAGCCCGTATTAAAATTTAATGCGGGCTTTTAATATGTTTATATATATTACTAAAAATTACTCTGCCATTTCCAAAGCAATTTTCATCATATTTGTAAATGCGCTTTGTCTTTCTTCACTAGTTGTTGCTTCATGTCTAACCAGAGAATCAGAAACAGTTAATAAACATGCAGCTTTTTTACCAGTTGCTTTAGCATTGGCAAACAAGGCAAATGATTCCATATCAATAATCAGGCAATTATGTTCATCATGAATTGTTTTGAAGTCATCAAAATTTTCCCGATAAAATACATCAGATGAATGAAAACGACAGAGTCTCATAGGAATATTTAGTTTTTCTGCATTAGCAATTAATCGTTCATTCAACTCTGGACTTGCTTTAAGTACATCGTCTTTACTAACCCCCTGAGTAGCAGCATAAGAAGACTCACTCCATGTGTCTTCTGCAAGAACAACATCAAATAGGTTCAGCTCTGGTGAGTAGGCTCCACCTGAACCAATTCTGATTATATTTTCTACATCATAAAATTTAAAAAGTTCATAAGAATAGATCCCTATACTCGGCATCCCCATACCTGATCCCATAACTGTTATTTTTTTACCGTTATAAAGACCTGTAAATCCAAGCATACCTCTTACGCCATTGATTTGTTCCATATCAGTTAAGAATGTGTCGGCAACAAATTTTGCTCTTAACGGATCGCCCGGCATTAAAACTGTTTTAGCAATTTTACTTTTGTCTGACACTTCAATATGTGGTGTTGGGATCATAATATACCTCTCTTTTTTTGAGTTAAATTACTTCAATATTAAATTACAAATTACTATATAACAAAAACTCTAAAAATTTTCAATTTGAGAATTCAAGAATTATTTTTTATTATTTTATATTTTTCACCTTCTTCAGGTGGTTCAAATCCAGGCGAATAAAATTCAAACATTTCATCCGTTATTTCAACTGTCCCGTCAGGTTTCCTTTTATTCCTATGATGAAGCCTCTTTAAAATATTAACATGATTACAGTCAAGATAATAGAGTTTTGATTCAGCCCCTAGCTCCAAAGCCAGTTTCCTGTATTTTTCTCTGACTTCATATTTCCAAAATCCGAAATCAAGAATTACATCTCCCCCTCGTTTAAGTATTTCAGCGGCAACACCCCATATGACATCACAGCATCTGTAAAAATAGTCATCAAACTCCTCTTTTGCAGGCAGGCTCGAATATAATTTCAGCATCCATTCATCAGGAGTAAATCTAATAGCACCTGTTTTCTGCTCCATTTTTTTGGCAAAAGTTGTTTTGCCGGCTCCTATTTGTCCACTAATTAGATGAACAATCGGTTTTATGCTTTTT
>CAZVCD010000334.1:0-2773 GCA_964625675.1 uncultured Victivallales bacterium
GTCTTGGTATGGCTGTGCTCCAAAATTTACAGATTGTCCTTTTTGCCATGGTAAACAACCAACCATACCGTATGGATGATATATTTCGATTTCATTAACTAAAGCGGCTGATTTTTCTGCTGTAATCCCAAAATAGTTTTGAAATGAATAATATAAAAAATGTTCTAAGCATCGATCGTAGTTAAATATAATTAATGCGATAGACCTTAAACGTTCGTAAGCGTAAAATCTGTCCATATCAGAGAATAGTCATTACAAATTATCTATTAGTTTCGTAACCTTTAGATTTAGCCCATTGATCTGGTAGTAGTTCATGAAGATCATTATGAGGATGAGACATGAGTTTTTTGAAAATATCCACCAGATATGCAAACGGATCAATACCGATAGTTCTGCATGTTTGAACGATGGAATAGATGACTGCAGCAGATTCACCAGCTCTTTTACTTCCGAAAAACAGCCAGTTTTTTCGTCCTATAACGACCTTTCTCAATCCTCTTTCGGCTGTATTATTTTCCATTCGGATATTTGGGTCGATCAAGTAAAGCTTAAAATTGTCTTCGTAGTTGAGCATATATCCAATTGCTTTGGCCAGGTTCGATTTCGGAAGAAGAGTTCCATCGGCAACCTTGGCTTTCAATGTTTTGAAAATTTCATCAACAATTGTTTTTTCATATTTTTGCCTTATTTCAAGTCTTTTGACGGGTTCTGACTGCCAGGCGATTCTTTCAAACATAAACAGATATCTCATCTTCCGGAGAATATCGTCGCGTAGCTCCAGATCGTGAGCTTCTATCTTTTCGAAATATCTTCTGGCGTGACACCAACATGCTGCCCAGTCAATACCGCTTTGTTCATCGGCATCAATCTTTACATAAGCTTGATATGCATCGGCATGGATTACACCTTCAAAATCTTTCAGAAAATTTGTTGGATAAAAGTGACTTCTATCCGGACTGAAACTATAAACCTGGTAAGGAGGAGCATTTGGATTTGCAGATGAGTAAATCCAAATTCTTGTTGTTTTAGTCTTGCCGTTTCCGGGGTCAAGCATGTTTACAGTGGTGTCATCCGTGAATAAATATCCACAGGTGAACAAAAGTTCTTTCATTAAATCATATAAGGGCATTAATTTAAATCCGATATTCATTACAAGTGAACTTAAAGTCTGACGTTCAATTTTTATTTCATGAGATCCGAGCTTTTCCTGAATCCTGTAAAAAGGCATATGATATGCATATTTTTCAGTGACTATGTGAGCCATAAAATCCGGAGTGAATTTTGAACCTGTTATAATGCAGTCAGGTACAGGGCGTTGAACTATGCCGCTAAGTGGTTTGTTTTTCACTGCATATTTAACCGTTACAGTTCTATGTATGTAGTAGGCGGAGGTTCTGTATCCAAGTTTGTCGGTAACATCACGTCCTATTTCAACAAGCTCTTCTCCTGTTTTTGGATGAACTCTGTCTTCCTCCGGAATATCAATAACGTTCTCTTCTACCGGGAGAGTGTCTGGATAGCTAACTTTATATTGGTTTTTCCCTTTGCTCTTTTTCCTGCGTTTATGCTCCGGTATTACTTCTAGTTCGACCTTAGGTTTTTCAGATTCTGGAACCACGAAGCCAGGGAGCTCGGGAAGTCCAGGAGGAAATCCTTCAGCAAAACGTTCGGATTTCTGTCCGAAAACCTGACGTTCGAACCATGCAATTCGTTCTTTTAAATGGAAATTCTCTGTTTCCAATGAACGTATTTTTGCATCACGCTCCCCCGTTGTTTTTACTGATTGTTCTGCTGTTTTAACCATATAAAAATATAGCATAAAACAGCAGATTTTAAACTTGATTTCAAAGATTTTATTTGCTTTTTCTGAGGCTAAAACGCTTATCAAGATGGCGAGGCTTTATTCCTTCAAAAAGCATCAGAAACTCACGTCTTGAAAGTTCTGTGTTTCCGGTTTTATCAATATTGAACTTACCCTTTTCAAGCCGCTTATAGTAAATTTCAAAACCGTCATTATCAAAGCGCAGAACCTTAATTTTATCCTTTATCCGGTTAAGAAAAATAAAACAACTCCCGGACAAAAGTTTTCCAGGAAATGATAATTCCACCAGACCGCTTAAACCTTCAAAACTCTTATGCATGCTTGTTGGTTTATGGTAAAAATATATCGTGTCATGAGAAACATTAATCATAACACCTCCAGTACTGCAGTCACTGTTTTTTGAAATTCGAATTTATCAAAACATTTATTCAAGATAATATTTATGTCTTTACCTATAGATAAACTAATTCCGGTTTGATTGCATAATTCATTATTCATTGCAGATTTATTGAATTTCACTTCTGTAAAATCTCCAGGTGTGATTTCTGGTTTTTCTTGAACTTGATCGTAGTTCTTTAATTTCCTGCTCCAGCCCTGAAGAGTACTAACAGAAATCCCTGTCTGATGGCAGTATTCACTCTGACACAAACCAGAATCTTTCCATGATTGAATTTCTTTTTCCCATCTTTTGATATTTCCGATTTTGTGTTTTACCATGATAGCCTCCGTTGCATTTAAATAATTAATAAGTGGAAGCTATAAAGTTAACATTTAAGAATATTTTTAACAGATGGGCTGAAATTTACGCTTACACATATTTATTATAGTATGTTTGATAAAGAAGCAACGAAGTTGCGATTATAAACGTAGTTCCATCACTTTTCAAAGCTAAATCACCCTGATAAAGCTTATTGTTATTTTTCTATCCTGAAAGGATTTAGCAATAATAGG
>CAZVCD010000335.1:0-2768 GCA_964625675.1 uncultured Victivallales bacterium
ACCTTAACACCTAAAACTTAAAACTTTATGTGCTTTCAGCACAGACACTATTTAAACATGTATAGAATTATCCAAAGCATGTATACCTAGTATTCGTGTTAGAAGTACTCAAGGTTTTAAGGTTTAGGTTGTAACGCCCTAAGACAATATTTAAAAGATTTACTGTAAATAATCAGTAAGAGAAAAATCTAGATACCTGATTGGGTTATATTTAAAATGCTGTTTATATCAGCCTGTGGTTCTGAAAAATAGAATCCCTGAAAATAATCACATCCCATTTCAGCCAAAAACTCAAACTGTTCCCTAGTTTCAACCCCTTCAGCGATAACCTTTAGATCATAATTTTTAATTAAGCTAATTAAGTTTAAAGTGATTTTGCGATATTTTGCAATTTCTAATTTTTCAACAAAGAAATTATCTATTTTTACTATATCAAGTGGAAAGCGAATCAAATTGCTAAACGAAGAATATCCTGCGCCAAAATCATCTAGAGCTATTAATCCAATACCGATCTCTTTTAACTTCAACATGGTTTTTTTAACTTTATCAGTATTTTTTATATGGTTTTTTTCTGTAATTTCAAGTAGAATCCTACTTGGTTCAATATTGGTTTCTTTTACTATGTTACTTATTTTGTCAACAAAGAATTCATCTTCAATTTGATATTGTGATATATTAACTGAAACGTGAATTTGATGTTGACTTAAATCATTAGCAACCTTTGCCTTTCTGCAAGCCTCTCTAAAAACCCATTCCCCTACCTCAACAATAAACCTATTCTTCTCTAAGATAGGTATAAAATCCATGGGAGGCACATTCCCAAAATCAGGATTTTCCCATCGCAATAATGTTTCCATAAAAATAGGTTTACAGTATCTATCAACAATAGCCTGAAAATTAATTTTAAATTCTTTATTTTCTAATGCATTCTGCAATGCTAAATTAAAATACATTTCAGATCTAAGTGTTTTACTATATGGATGAAAACTATTTTTTCTTAGTTTTTTGGACTTATACATGGCCAAATCACTATTTTTCAACAAATCAGTTACATTTTTCCCATCATCCGGAAATATAGCTATCCCAATGCTTACTCCCAAATCCAACATCAAACCATCAATTATTAATTTTTCTGAAAAAAGATCATTTATTTTTTTTGCTACACGTGTAGCTCCGGACAATCCCGAATTACCCAAACAGATGACAAATTCATCCCCTCCGAATCTGCCAAAAAAATCACATCCTCGAATCTCTTTGTTTATTATATTTACAGCTTCAATTAAGGTTTTATCACCAGTTTCATGGCCATGTACATCATTTACTTGCTTGAAATTTTCAAAATCCAAAAAAAGCACGCCTAATTTTTCATTCACTCGTTTTGCTCTTTTAATATTTCTCTCTAAAAAATCAATAAAAGGTCTCCTATTGATAATACCAGTCAAGCTATCATACAAAACAATATCACTTAGTTTTTTATTTAAAACACTAAATTTCTGCTCATTATTTTTACGTTTAATAGCGTAGTTAATAGAACGAACCAGTAAATCTGTGTTAA
Source organism: uncultured Victivallales bacterium (assembly GCA_964625675.1). Taxonomy (GTDB): domain Bacteria; phylum Verrucomicrobiota; class Lentisphaeria; order Victivallales; family GWF2-38-69. The sequence goes on from CAZVCD010000335.1 coordinate 1,556, forward strand.
TCTGTCCTTTTACAAGGTAATCCTGAGCACCTTTTTCTACAGCATGAGTACCGGCCTCAATATCGTTAAGGCCTGTCAAAATTATTATTGCCAGCAAAGGTGCAATAGCTTTGATTTTATCAATGTTTTCCAACCCATCATTATCAGGAAGTGAAATATCAGAAATAATCAGCGAGAAGGTGTTTGCTTTTAATAATTCAATTCCTTCTGCAAGAGAACTAACACTCGTTAATACATAAGTATAACCCGACGCATTGTGCAACATTTCTTCTATAAATGCTACATCTGCCGGATTATCTTCAATGAGTAGAAGTTTAATGATTGTGTTTTGCATATTAACAGATCCAGCCTTTTTACAGCAGATTAATATTAATAGAATCTTTGAAAAATTTATAACATTAAACAAATATGTTATAAATTATCCCTTTCTTTTTCAATTTAAAAGTCAAGAGTCTAAAGTTGAAGCTTTTTTTAGAGTAAAATAGATTTTACTGCCCTCTTCTTTTTCAGATTCTGTCCAAATTTTTCCTCCATGGATTTCTATAATATTTTTACATACAGCAAGCCCCATACCTGTGCCGGGATATTGAGTTCTGGGATGAAGTCTTTTAAACATTACGAAAATACGTTCATAATTTTTTTCTTCTATACCTATACCATTATCACCTATACATAATTCTATTTTATCATCCCACTCTTTCCAAGAAATTTTAATTATAGGCTTGCTATTTTTATTATATTTTATCCCGTTTGATATAATATTTTTAAACAGTGTAATAAGCAGTTCTTCGTTTCCCGTTACCCTGGGTAGACTATTATAAGAGATATTAGCTTTTGAGTTTGAAATCACATCTTTCAATTCAAACAATACTTCATTCATTGTCTTGTTTAAATCTATGGTTTTAAAGAATACTTTTTCACTTCTAATCCTAGATGCTTCCAATAAAGCATTTATTAACTGTTTCATACGCATTGCCCCTTCCGCAGCAAAAGCGAAGAATTTTAACGATTTTTCTGTCATTACACTCTTTTGTTCATTCTCTATTATCTTCAATGAGCTTGAGATTACTCGAAGAGGTTCCTGCAAATCATGAGAAGCTGCATAAGCAAACTGTTCTAAATATCTGTTAGAATTTACAAGTTCAGTAGTTTTAGTTTCAAGTGTTTCTATAGCACTCATCCGGTCTTCAATAAAACGCGCCTGTTGCACATT
>CAZVCD010000336.1:0-2745 GCA_964625675.1 uncultured Victivallales bacterium
ACACAGGTTTGTTTTTGCGGACATACACATGTTCCAGCTCTTTTTAAAAAAGGTCTTTCGTATGAAAGCAATACTATTGAAGTTTCTGAAGTTCCAGAGTGGTCGAAGATATCTGAGTATGAATCGGAAGTAACAGTTTCCGTTGACTTTGGATTTAAGTATTTGGTCAATATAGGGAGTGTAGGTCAGCCTAGAAATAGGGATTCCAGAGCTTCATTTGCTATATATGATACGGAAAATAGGACTCTCAAACGAGTTTGTGTTGAGTATGATATAGAGGCGGCGCAGGATAAAATCCGAAAGGCTGGACTCCCTGAAATACTTGCGTTAAGGCTTGAAAAGGGGCGTTGACTTTTTGAATAAATGAGTACAGGAATGTATTTTTAACTTACCCATAATTAACGAATTGTATTTGCTGGAAATAGCGACCTAATTCTCACTTACAGTAAATCCTGCAGTCTTTACATCTTCAGAATTTGTACCGATATATACTTCAAACTTGCCCGGTTCAACGACTTTTTCCATTGCCTGATTATACATTTCCAGGTCCGATGGTTTGATATTAAATGAAACTTTTTCTGTTTCTCCGGGATTTAAAATTATCTGTTTAAAACCTATCAATTTTTTAATTGGCTGTGTTACGCTTGCATATAGGTCATGTATATATAGCTGAGCTGTTTCTTTTCCTTTTATTTTTCCTGTATTTGTTATGCTTACAGTTGCAGTAATTGTTTCTTCAGTTGTAATTATTTTTTTACTTAGATTTACATCAGAATATTCAAAAGTTGTATAGCTTAGTCCATAACCAAACGGAAACAGTGGATCGTTTGGAATATCTATGTATTTTGAAACAAATTGATTTTTATCATCGGGGCCTAAGTGTGGTCTGCCCACTCGTCTGTGGTTATAAAAAATGGGTATTTGACCAACTGCATGAGGAAATGAAACAGTCAATTTGCCTGATGGATTGTAATCGCCAAAAAGAACGTCTGCAATTGCATTTCCGGCTTCAGTACCCAGGAACCATGTTTCAAGTATTGCCGGAATATTATTTTTTGTCCAGTTAATAGTTAAAGGTCTGCCATTCATCAAAACAACTACTATTGGCTTTCCTGTTTTTTTAAGTTCTTTCAAAAGTTGTTTTTGTACGCCGGGCAGGTCTAGATCTGCTCTAGAATGAGCTTCTGCGGACATGTCTTTGGCTTCACCTACTGCTGCAATTATCACATCTGCTTTTTTTGCAGCTTCGACTGCTTCTTTAAACAGGTCTGTATTAGCGGTGTTGATTTCACATCCTTTTGAATATAAAATTTTTGTATTTGGTACAGCTTTTTTAATTCCCTGCATAATTGTAACTACGGGCTTGCTGTTCCCCTGGGCGTGCCATGGGCCGAGAAGGTCTTTCTTGTTGTTTGCAAGGGGGCCGATTAAAGCGATGGTTTTAATGCTTTTATCCAAAGGGAGCAGGTTTTTATCATTTTTTAGGAGAACTATGGATTTTTTTGCAACGTCTCTTGAAGCGTCACGATGTTTTTTCTTAAGTACAAGAGGTTTCCCCTCTTTTTCATTGAAGTACATAAAAGGGTCAGCAAATAAACCTACATCGAATTTTGCCTGCAAAACCTTTCTTACTGAATTATCTATTTGCTCCATTGTGATCTGTTTATTTTTAAACAGTTTTGCCAGTTCCTGGCTGTAAACGTCGCTTACCATATCCATATCGAGTCCGGCATCTAATGCCCGTTCAGCAGCTTGATATCTATTTTCGGCATAGCCATGAGAAATCATTTCAGCTACAGAGTTCCAATCGGAAACAACAAACCCTTTAAATCCCAGTTTATTTCTTAAAACAATGTTTAAAAGCTCTTTATTTCCAGTCATTGGAATACCATTAATATCGTTAAACGAAGACATGATGGTTCCTACGCCGGCATCAATAGCAGCTTGAAATGGAGGCATATATATTTCCCATAAAGTCCTATTTGACATATCTACATTATTGTAATCCCTGCCTGCCATTGATGCGCCATAGCCTATATAATGTTTAGCGCAGGCTAGAACTGTTTTGGCGTGAGCGAGGTTCTTACCCTGGAAACCTTTGACCTGTGCTCTTGCAACGGCAGCACCTAGGAAGGGGTCTGATCCTGCGCCTTCCACTATTCTTCCCCAGCGAGGGTCTCTGGCTATATCTACCATAGGTGCAAATGTCCATTGGATTCCTGATGCTGTTGCTTCAATAGCAGCAATTCTAGAAGCTTTTTCAATAGCATCCATATCCCAGCTTGAAGCCATAGCAAGAGGTACAGGGAATATTGTTTTATATCCGTGAATAACATCCAGAGCAAAAATTAGCGGTATACCCAGTCTCGATTGTTTTACCGCTATATTCTGCATTTTTCTTATCTTATTAATGCCAATAACGTTTAGCAAGGAACCGACTTTGCCTTTTTTAATTTTTTCTACTACATTGATTGTTTCACCTGTTGGTCCTGTAGGTTCTGTTCCTGAATATTGAACAAGCTGTCCCACTTTTTCTTCAAGTGTCATTTGATGAAGTAATGATTCAATTTTTGAAGAATTTTTATTATTTTCCATATTAGTACCTGAGCCCAAAAGTGTTAGAGTTGCTGTAAAAAATAATATGAATGGAATGGCTTTTTTTTTTAACATTTGGGCTCCTTGCTGAATTCTATTTGTAATTAAGGCTTTTGTTTTTTTAGAATTAATCAAAATAAGGTATATTTA
>CAZVCD010000337.1:0-2741 GCA_964625675.1 uncultured Victivallales bacterium
ACGCATTAAATGAAAATATTACACCTCCTGATGATATAGCAAGCAGTATTCCATGTACTCCGGAAGGCGCAAACTCTGAACCAGCAGAATGAATAACATGATCAAATGAGAAAAAATACCAGAGAAAAACCAAACTCAAACCAACAGGAACTATAATCTTGATTATCGTAAGAAATGTATTACAATGTATCAGCCATTTAACGGAATAGCTGTTTAATACTGCAAGAATAAGCATAATGACAGCAGCGAGGCCATATCCACTTAGAGATAAACCTCCACTTGAGTGAACCATAAAAGGATAAAAATAACTGACATACTGCACTACTGCCTGTGTTTCCACAACCATTAAAGCCACATATGAAATCCAGATTATTAAGGCAAAATAAATACCTACAACTTTGCCATGAGTAATCTGTGGAATCCTTACGCTTGAGCCTGATATAGGGATTAATGAACACACTTCGCCAAAAACAAAAGCAATAACACAAACCAAGACTCCTCCTATAACCCAGGAAAGAATTGAAGCTGGCCCCGCTTCTCTCGCAGCATAATAAGCACCAAAAAGCCATCCGGATCCCAAAATAGCACTAACCGATACACACAGAAGACCAAAAGGAGAAATATGTCGTTTCATTTCACAAGCATCCTAATTTATTATTTATATAAAAAAGATTTAACGGTTGAGTTCGCAAACATCTATTACTCATAGTATTTAATAAACTGTATTATGTCAATATTCATCTCGAAAAAAATATGCTTTTATACCAAAAAATACAATCGGTAGGCATAATGCAAATAGTCGATAATTCCGACTTTTTCAGAGCCGACTGGATATATATGCCTCATTCTTTATCAGAGACCACATTGAACTGCAGTAAATCTTTAACTTTTATCCATTGTTCAAGTTTTATCTTTTTTGAGATAGAAGCGTTTGCAGGACTAGTTGAAGGCAATTGGTAGAAATTTAGGTTAAGATGCAGCAAAAGTCTTTTTTTTAAAATAAATCGATTAAATAGCTCATAAGCTTTCTTCCCATTAAAAAAGACTGTATGAATATTGCGATAAGTTTGAAAAAAAGAGACAAAATCATTTGGTTCAGTAGAATGAATTTCAATATGGGAGTCCAGACTCCCTTTACGCCTGCATTGATATACCACATCCCACAATGCAATTTTATTCTGTTTCAGTATAGCTAGACGTTCCTGATACGGGAGGTTTTTATCCAAACCAAACATCTGTTCCATTATATTCCAGAATAAATTTCTAGGATGTGCATAATACTCCTGCTGAAGCAAAGATTCTACCCCTGGCATTGAACCAAGAATCAATACTACAGCATCTTCAGATGCAACATAGTTAAAACTTTTTAATATTTCCATATGATTATTTATTAATAGCATTACAACTCAAAACTATCAGTGGTGAGAATTAATCCTGTTTTTCTTTTTCATTAATCTGTCCCGTAATATCCCTGTCTATGCATCCAACACATTTCTGATCGATAAAATCCTTGTAAAAAATATTTGATTCAATCCACCTTACTTCACCGTCAGGTTTTATAATTCTATATCTGCGGATGTGTGGCCATGATTTAGTATCCCTATACTCTTTTTGTTGGGCTCTATCCTCTGGATGAACACATTTTTGTAACCAAAAATCTTTATTTTCAAGAAAATCAGATGCAGGGTATCCGCAAATAGATAATACCGATTCTGAAATATAAATAAGCTTATTAGAAGGTGGAGGTTCTCGCAACCATATAATATCCAGTGAATTATTAAGAGTCTTTTCCAGGAGTTTCCTTATTTCTTCTTCTTTTTTACGTTTTGTAATATCAACAGCAGTACACACGACTCCTGCTATTTTTCCACTGGAATCAAGCACTGGCATTTTTGATATCAGCCCCCATCTTTTCTTTCTGCTTCCTGGAATGAAACCTTCCCGTTTAACTATAGGCTTACCAGTTATCAATACTTCTTCATCCTGTTTATGATTATCTTTGGTTTCTTGAGCAGGAAAAAAATCGCCATCATCTTTTCCGTTAACTCTATACCCTGGTGTAAGAGATAAGTTTTTTAAGAACGCTGCATTTGCAGTGATATATTTTAAATTAGTATCTTTGACATAAAACAATGTCTGCATACTGGAAAGAAGCGCCTTGATTACGATAGTAGCCTGTCTTAATTCATGCTGCTGCTGCCTTATTTTTGCAATAAATTCTTCTTCTATTAAGATACGTTTTTTTTCATCTGGATCAGCAAGAGAAAGCCATGAATCGACAAGACTACCCGTTAAAACATTTTTCAGAACCTCCCTTTCCTCCAAATCAGATAATTCCGAAACGGAAACATTCAGTACATGAGCAATCATTCTGACATGAGCTTCTGTCGGGGGTTTTTTGTTATTCTCCCATTTCCATAGAGTCGTTCTTCCAATATTTGCTATTTTGCAGAACTCTCCAGTAGATAATCTTTCTTTCTTTCTGTAAAACTTTAGTTTTTCAGGATAAAATTTCATATGACCACAATGATTTAGGGTTTAGGGTTTAGGGGTTAGGGGTTAGGGACCGATCTCTGCCCTCTGCCCTCCTTGCCCGGCGTAGTTGCATAGCAAACGAAGCCTGGGTGCCCTCTGCCCTCTGCCTTCCTTGCCCGGCGTAGTTGCATAGCAAACGAAGCCTGGGTGCCCTCTGACCTCTGACCTCTGACCTCTGACCTCTGACCTCTGACCTCTGACCTCTG
>CAZVCD010000338.1:0-2732 GCA_964625675.1 uncultured Victivallales bacterium
TCCATATTAAGATTGGAAATTGACTGTGCAGCCTGACCACCAAGAGTTTCTTCTCCAACTTCAGGTTCTACACCATGCGGCATTATAACAGGTTGTTGTGATGAAAGAGGCTGTTTTTCGTTCTGTAAACCCATTACTTTATCATAATGTTTCAGTAATGGGTTTTTCCTCTTCATCATGTTATTGTCGTTTTTCCTCTTTAACTGCTCAATTGCTTCATCGTATTTATCGAGCCTTTTGTTATGTTCGTTAATCGAACTTTGACAGCCATTTGCATCTTTGAAAACTATATTTTTTTCATCTTCATAGTTCTGAATTTTCAAATGATAATTTTTAATTTCCTCGTTGTATTCAGCAATTTTATCATTACCTTCAGCTGATACTGAAGCAAACTCTTCATTGTTGTCATTATAATTATCAAGTCTGTTATCTTTGCCGTCTTGATATCCTTCTTTAAGTTCATTCACTGAATTATCAGCAATTTTAATTTTTTCTTCAGCTTTTTCAATTTCCATGTTATAATTTTTAATTTTTAAATAATCAGCTTCTTCAGCCACAACCATATTTTTCACATTGATTTTAAGGTCACTAAGTTTGCCCGTGCTGCTGCTAATAAGGTTATTAACTTTGTCTATTGATGTAGAAAGAGAATCGGCTTTTTCTTTGTACGTGCTGTACTCATCCGCAGCGCTGTCATACTTTTTCATATCTCTTTTCCAGTACCAGATTTTCTTTTCCAGCGCAGCAAGTTGGTTGTTAAGGTTTTTGACGTGCTCTTTATCGGTATTTTTAATATCATCTTTCAAGCTGCTGGCCTTATCTGAATTCTCAGATATAAGCCTATTGGTTCCTGGAATCTTATCAGCAAGGAGTTGAGCCTTTGACATGTAATATTCAGTATCTTTAAGTCTATCTGAATAATCATCAAGTTCATCTTTTAAGTTGTCGATACTGTCTTCAAGCTTTTCAATTTCATTATTATAGTTTTGAATTTGTTTCTTATGTATCGCATATTCGGACTTGGTCTTATTAAGTTCTTCTTTTAATCCTGCGATTGATCTGTTACTGTCGACTATGATCTGTTCAAATATTTTTCGCTTTGTATCATACTTATTCAGTGAAGACTTATGTCCCAGCTCATACCCTTCATTAAGTTCGCCACGAGAAGTTTCCGCGACTTTTACTTCCTCTTCTGAATAATTAATTTTTAATTGTAAATTTTTAATTGTTTCATTGTATTTATCAATATTTTTTTGTATTTCAGCTATTTCTGTTTTGTATTTAGCCGCATCATCAAGTTCATCCTCTATTGTTTCATTGATAGATTTTTCTATTCTCTTTTTAAGCTTTTCAAGCTCAGTTTTGTCTAGAGATTCAAGGCCAACGGAATTAAGCAGGCGGAAATAAGAGAGGTAATAGTTGCCGAGAGCCTGAGTACGCTCAATAGACCTCTGAGCTGCTTCTATTTTTATTCTGCTTAGTTCTACTTTTGAAAGAGAGCCGGCTGATTTTGATTGTATTTCAGCAATATTTTCATGTTTCTTGTAGACTTCAAATAGATCCTCAGCCAGTTCATAACGTTCTTTAACCTCGACAAGATTGGCATGTGCAATTCTAACCTGAGCCAGAATTCCAACAGAAAGGGCCAATGCCTGAGCTTTTAACTGTTCTTCTTCTGCATCAAGTGCATAGTAGTGTTCTATTTTTTGAGGCAGTTTTAAAAGGTTATAGGCTGTTCTGGCACCAACTTCCCACCATGAATATTTGTATAAGAACGGGTTGGTAGAATTAGTAAAATCCATAAAAACCTGCACATTAGGAAACATTGTAATAAGAGCTTTTCTTGCTTCCATAAGAGTGATATGCTTTTGAATATCGATCTGATATAATTCGGGGCGTTCTATTAATGCAGCTTCTTCAAGCAGTTCTATGTCGGGGATATTGAGTTCTACAAGCTTATTCATCGCAGAAGTGTCAACTCTGACTTCACTTGTCGGATAATAACCCATTAGAGAACGAAGTTCTATACATGAATTTTGATAGCTGCGCTTATATTCCATAAGGGCTTTTTTAAGAACGATAAACTTTTTATTTTCTTCAAGTACTCTTACAAGCGGGACAGTTTTGTTTTTTGCCATTTTCTGTAGCAGTTCTTCAGTTTCCACTGAAAGAGCAATCATCTTTTCTGTCTCTTCCATTGCATACTGGGCAGCTGCAACACGAAGGTATGATCTGGTAACGTCGAGTATCAGGTTCTGAGCAGCACGTCTTTTCTGTTCGACTGTGAGTATAGCTCTGTCATCCTGTTGTATATAGTTACAAAATGCCAGACCGAAATCAATTGCACTGAAGATAAGTTCAGCTCTTACGCGGTTTTCAAAAGGTTGTGTGCTCTTACTATAAGCTAAGGATTGTTGACCTGCATTAGCGCCTGTTAAGTTTATGCTTTTAGCGCCTGGCTCATTACTTCTCTGTGTAACATCATTTGTTATAATCAGATCAGGTAGCATTCCCAGCGCAGCTGCGGTCTTCTTCTCTTTATCGACGGCTTCTCTGAGTTCGTAAACCTTGAGGTCAAGGTTGTTTTTAAGGGCAAGTTCAATGCAGAAAGGAAGTGATAGTACTGCATTTTCTGGGAATTTTAGGTTGCGGATTTTCTTAAAGGCTCTGTCGGCTTTTGCTACACGTTCTTCACGATAATCATTGATATTCATACAACCGGCAAGTAGAAA
>CAZVCD010000339.1:0-2731 GCA_964625675.1 uncultured Victivallales bacterium
GCTCAAAAACATATTTTCCCAAAAAATAGGGGGTTTTCTCCCAAGCACTAGTTATGAGAAATAGATTAGCATTTTCAGCTCTTAGAGCTATTTTTTGGCATTAAAAAACATTATCGTTAAGCTTGGCCCAACGTATCTGCAGCACGCATAACGTTTTCAACATATTACCTGGCTCTGAAGAACCAGGCTTTATCCATTGGACTGCGTTGCAGTAAAAAGCAATAATTTTAAAAATCAAAGTTAAGAATAAGAGAATATGGCAACCATCCATTTTTATTAATATTAAGTACACCTACCTGTAAGATGCCTTGAGAATCTTCTGTATAATTAAAAAGTCCAAATTGTAACCCAATGGCTTTTTTAACATAATTTACTCCCCCAACCTGTAGCCCGTATAATTTTTCTTTTACATGATTTACTCCGCCAAACTGCAATCCGTATAACTTTTCTTTTACAAAGTTTACAATACTAACCTGTAATCCATCTAAGTCTCTAGCTTGTGTTCCTATAACACTAAACTGCAACCCTTTGGTGTAGTTATTTGCTGAGAATAAAGCAGAAATATCTATTCCGTATACATGGGCTGAATCTTTGTAAGTGATAGGGAGGCCAACTCTTACCCCGTAAATATTTGGGTAATGTTCAGTAGTCGGAATATGCAATGTTAAAAAGTCTATCTGGATAGGTGTCCAGGCTTCTTTAAAATGGGCCTCTACATGGTCAACAGGAATGTGTCTATCACTTGCACTAACTGAAATTCCTGAAATAATTACGGTAAAAACGATGAAAGAAACAATTAATTTTAGTGACTTTTTCATTCGACTCTCCTTGTCAATTTGTTTATTTTATTTTCTAGTTTAGTAACCTTATTCTTTATAAGTCTAAGGCATTATATGTAAATTCACACTATATTTTTCTTAAAAAATAGATAATGTAGCAAAAGTAGTTCTTTGAAAATCTTTTTATTCATCGCCTATCCTCCCGTAGCCTTGGCGAAGGTGGACGCCTTTCGCTGTGTCGGGAGTAGTTCGATTAGAACGAAGCCTGACTGTGCCTAGGCATAGTTCTTTAAAACGACGACTGGTGGTTAAAGCTCTTCTCTCCTATTCGCTTAATTCGTTTAATTCGTTGATAAAAGGTTTACCCTTATTAAAAATCAGTTCAACAAGGAAAAAGTTATAATATTATTGTAAGTTTTTGCACTTCCCTGTATAATGATGTTACAGTTTACTACAAATAATTTTAAACAAAGAGAAAAGGCTTAAAATGAAAAACAGAAAAACATATCTGCATGTATTACTTTTAGGATTCATATTTTTTTCTTTACTCCCATGTTTTGCAAAAGAATCTCAGACAAAACTTCAAAAACAGGATAATACTGTAGAAATTATCGTATTAAATACAGGTGACATCCATGAATTTCCAGAAAATCTAAAAAAAATTAAGGATTATGTCAGTAATGTAAGACTAGAGAATAAAAGCAAAAAAAATAAAATTGTAATACTGCTTGATTCAGGAGATTTAATGGATCACAACCCCAACCAGTTTAGAAAAACCGGAAAGTGGGCATATAAAGACACTTCAAAATCAAAGGGCTATAAAATTTATGGATGGGCAAAAAGTATGGACTACAACGCAATGATTTTGGGAAATCATGATTTATGCGCCGGAATTGAACGTACTAAGGAATTTATAACTAGCTACAAGCTTCCTTTTGTTGATGCAAATGTTGTTATTCCAGGATTAACTCGTCCTAAAGACGGACCAATTATCCCCCCATACAGAGTTGTGGAATATGATTATACAGCAAAATCAGGCAAAAAAGGAGTGGTTCGCATAGGCATCATTGGTTTTATGGATCAATCTAGAAAAGATTATCATTTACTTAAGAAAGAAAAAAATAAACTAGGTGTTCATCGCGTCAATTCTGATATATGTAAAGGTTATGTAAGGGAACTAAGTAAAAAATGTGATATTATTATATTTTTATCTCATAACTGGGACTCATTTTCAAACAAAAGATATCAAAAGGTTGATGATAAATATCTTGCTGAAATGCATGGCTCTATGATTATTATCGGTGGTCATACCCATAATAAGCTTAGTAAAACTTTCTCTGTAAATACAAGAATAAATGAACGGCATCTAACTAAAGCAGGATGGATGGGTGAAGCTGTAGGTAAAACGGTGATAAAATGGGATAGTAAGAAACCCCATAATATCATTAGCATTAAACCAAGCTACAAATTAATGAAGAATTATCATATAAAAATTTAGCTTCTAAATTTCCGCTATAGGGAGATGCACGCATTAAATACAGCTCTGAAACTATACGGGCTTAAAGGCAGAGTGCTAGAAAACAGGAAATATACAGATAGAGAATTGTATCGCACCCCTGGCGGGGGCTTAGATTATATATTAATTTTATCCACGGGTTACGTCCCGCATTCGCGGGACTTCACCCATGGCTACAAAATGTCTCCCTCTGCGAGGGCTGAAAAAAAGATAATTCGCTGTGTCGGGCGTAATTCGATTAGAACGAAGCATGACTGTGCCTAGGCATAGTTCTTTAAAACGACGACTGGTGGTTAAAGCTCTTCTCTCCTATTCGCTTAATTCGTTTAATTCGTTGATAAAAGGTTTACCCTTATTGAAAATCAGTGATAATAAATTATTTTTTATCTATGGTTTATGTGCATTCTTTTGTTGTGAAAAAATGTATCTGCCTAAA
>CAZVCD010000340.1:0-2721 GCA_964625675.1 uncultured Victivallales bacterium
CTTGAGGAAAGAAACATAATAGCAAAAGATACAAGAAAAGCTAAAATGTATGAAATTTCAGCTAGGAAACTTTTTGAAAGACAGAAAAGTCAGCTTACTAAGAAGCAGTATACTAATCTTGTTTCATTAAGATTAGATGCAGAGAAAACAGTAGAAATAAATAAGCATATTAAATTGAATAAAATCGAGATTGAAAAGATATATATGAACCATGAAAAAATTCTTAATGAGCAGATTGCACACATAACCGAAAGAAAAAGCACTTTTACAGTAGAAGAACTAAAAAGAGGAGTATTAAGGGCTGGAAGCGGAACCATTGATTTTGGAATGTTAAACAAAGCTGTAAAGAACAGCAGTGAACTGATTAAGCTGGATAAAAATATTCTTACATCTAAAGAGATTGTAAGAGAGGAAAGAGAAATATTAAGTGCAGTTACAAACGGCATAGGAAAAAGTAGTGCTTCTAATGATAGATATAAGGCATTCGGCACGGAAAAAGATCTTTACAACGAAAAACACAGAGACATTGATTACACAGGACAACGGATAGCTGTAAATAGAATATTATCTTCAAAAGATAAGTATATCATTTTTAGAGGCGTGGCAGGTTCTGGAAAATCAACAACTCTTGAAGAAGTTGAAAAGGGATTAAAAGAAGCGGGAGTAAAGGGGCTGTATTTTGCACCTACGAGCACAGCAACTGAAAATCTTGTAGTAGGTGGTTTTAAGGATGCAAAAAATCTCGCTTCATTAATTGTAATGCATGACAATGGATTGCTGGACAATCCTGCTAATGATATTAGGAATTCTGTGATATTTGTTGATGAAACAGGACTTGTTTCAACTAAAGATGGAAACAACTTAATCAAAATAGCTGAAAAGTATAACTGTAAAATTGTTTTTACAGGAGACAGTAGACAGCACAACTCTGTAGAAAGAGGAGATTTCTTACGCTTAATTGAACAGAATACCAACACAACAAAAACCGAGGTGACAAAGATATTCAGACAAAAGAATAACCCGGAACTATTAAAGGTTGCTAAATTACTATCCAAAGGTAGATCCAGAGAGGCTATCGACGGACTGGATAAGCTTAATTTAATACATGAAAATAAACGATATATAAAAAATACAGCTAAAAACTATGTGAAAGATATTAGCGGAGGAAAAGATTTTAAAAAAGCTATCTGTTCCGCACCTACAAGGGCTGAAGTCTCTAAACTTGCAATTGAAATTAGAAGGGAGTTAAAGACTGGCGGTTATCTTAAAGGACAGGATTCTGTAATGATAAACTATAAAAGCTATGATTATACAGAAACGCAAAAAAGGAATATACAAAATTATAATGAAGGTGACCTTGTAACTTTTAATCTTAATTCAGGAAATCATAGGCAGAACGAAACTTATAAAATAATGAGAAAAAATAAAAAATATGCAGTTCTTTCAGATGGTTCAAAGTTCTTCCCTGGTAAATCTGGGCATAGGACAGATATAGGTAGAAAGAACCGAATCTATTTAACTGACAATGATATAATCAGAATTGGAGCAAACGATAGAAATCTAAATATCAGAAACGGACATTTGTTAAAAATTAAAAAGATTGAAGGTACAGAAATAACAGCCCAACGTCTGGATAATAAATTTAAGGAAAAAGGAGAAGTAAAATTTAACACAGACCAGTTTAAACGTTTTGATCAGGGATATGCTTTAACCAGTTATAAGAGACAGGGACAGACATATGATATTCATCATGTTGCATGTAAGCGTATGGATGCAAAAACAGCATATGTTCTTGGCACCAGAGAAAAACATGAACTGCATATTAATACGCCGAATAAAGAAAATTTGTTTAGATCAACTGAATGGAGTGGGAACAGGGAGTTGGCTACCGACCGAATGAATAGATTTCAGAATAATAGCAGTAGTTATGAATCACTGGCAGGTAAAAGCATAGAAAAAGGCTATAAGGAGTTTGATAACTCTTTGCTGCCGGGGAAAACTGAATTCAGCAGGCTTAAATCAGTAATCAATGAGAAAATAACAAGCTTTAAACTGGAAAGAAGTAAGTCCAGAAATGAACAGTTAAATTTCAATAAAATTGATATAGAAATTGAACAAATGAAATATTCTTTTATCGGAGATTCGAAAGCAGACCATAAAGTAGGCAAACCGGAACGAAAACCTGTTCATGATAATAAAAATATTGATATGAGGTATGTCAAAGAGGCGCAACTTGAAATTCACAGGAAAAATCACAAATCAATAGATATATCAAGAGGAATGAGTATATAAATGGCAGACTATGATTATGACAAAGTTTTTACATGCTCTGAAGACAGAATTCAGAGCTTCTGTGTAGAACATGAAAACGGCAGTATTCACGACTTTCCATACGCTTATGTAAGCTACAGTTATTTAAGTCCTGACAATACAGCTATAAAAATAAAACACAGCTACTGTGATATTTTAATTTGCGGAACAAAGTTAGCTGAACTTTTTAATTCAATTAGGTGTAGAGAACTTGACACCATAAAAATAGGAGGAGAAATTGAGAACGAAAAAGGGAAGCTTGTTTCTGTCAGATCAGTTTATTATGAAGGCATAAACAGAAGTGGCTCAGGTGAAGAAAAAATTAAATAAAGTAAGAAGTGATAAACGTCCATTCAGCGAATTGCTTCAGTATTATGCTATGGAGCGTTTTCTTTATAGGCTTTCTGTTTC
>CAZVCD010000341.1:0-2718 GCA_964625675.1 uncultured Victivallales bacterium
TGGTAAGAATGGCTACCCCACGAGGATTCGAACCTCAACTAAGTGGACCAAAACCTTTAATCCATTATTTTTTAATACTTTTTGATATCTTTTATTCCTACTGTGTTTAGCCTCATAATAATTATATTTCATTGCTCAATGTTTTGAAAAACTTTGATTGATTTTTACTAAAAGGTATGATATAAGTATTATAGAATCTAGTATCATACCAATTAAAACGGATCACATTATGACTATTGTTATAAATTTTACAAAAAGCAACCTTGAAAAAATTCCTTTAAGTGAAAAGGGTCGGATATTATACCGTGACGAAAAAGAACGATATTTATTTCTGTTTGTAACTCCCAAAAATAAAACATATTACTATTACAGAAAATACTTTGGCAGCCCAAAGCAAATCAAAATTGGGAATTTTAAAACTATAACACTGCATTTAGCAAAAAGCAAGGTAGCTGATTATAGTGCAATGATTGCAAATGGTACTGATCCGATGCAGGAGCGACTACAGGAAAAGCAGCAGGAAACTCTTAGAAACATTTTTGATTTGTATATTAATGAGAGACGAAGAAATGATGCGCTCAAAAATGATATACATAAATTCAACAAGTATGTAAAAGACTTTCATAACCGAAAAATCAGCAGTATAACCTATTCACAAATAAAATCCTTTCATAGATCTCTTAGCGGTACACCTTATCTTGCAAATAGAGTGCTGGAATTATTAAATGCTGTTTTTAATTTTGCAAAAAAAGAGCTGCGTCTCGATATTAGTAACCCATGTGTAGGTGTCAAAAAGAATCAAGAATTTGCACGGGAGCGAATACTTAATGAAGCTGAATTACACAGGTATAGAAACATCTGCAAAGAATGGGCTATACGCCCTAATAAAGCCATGTACAGTGATATTTTCATGTTACTACTTTATACTGGTCAACGCAAAACAAATGTATTACAAATGAAGTTTAGCGACATAGATCTTATTACTAATACCTGGACTATTCCTGCAGCTGAATTTAAAAACAAAGACTCCCATACATTACCACTAATGACAGAGGCTGTTGTAATTATACATCGGAGGCATCTACAGCTAAAAAACAAATCAAAATATGTCTTCCCCTCTCCTGTTCTTGCTGATAAACCAATATTTGAGATATCACGGCAATGGAAATCATTCTTAAAGGAATCTGAAATATCAGACTTGACCCGACACGATATGCGCCGAACATCCGGCAGTATAATTTTAATGATGACAGGGAATTTAAAACTTGTACAAAAGTTTTTAGGGCATAAAAACATTGCGACTACAGCCAAAGTATATTCTCATATATGGGAAAATAAAATGAGTGAGGCAATTGAAAACGCCTTTAAAAACATTACTTCCAGTTCCGATCAGGAAAAAGAAAAGACAATTACCAGTTAGGTTTATTTACTTAATAAATTTGCAGAAGATCTGAATTTATTCAAAGAGTCTAAGGATAAAATGAAAAATCACACTAAAGATTTAAAAAGATTATTAGAAAAATCTGAATATATAAGCAATAAACTTCGTGACCTGGTTAAGAGAACTCCATCTACAGAATCTCTTCTTTGCCCGGCAACACAAGAAGAGGTAGACAAGCATAAAATAAAAATAAACGCTGAGCGTTCAAATAGTGCATTAGTTTGGCTAACTGCAATGTTTCATTTTTTTAAAATTACAGGCTACTCTTCAGAAAAACTGTTACCTTTAAAGGAACTTTTAAAAGAAATTGCTGCTAAAAAGAAAAAAGTTGTATTCACGGAACATGATAAAGGCATCAAAATTTTGCAGATAGTAAAAAATGAAATAGTATCAGAAGAAAAAAAAGAACTGCTCAATCTGATTGCAAACGTTAAAGACCTACCTGAAAACTTAAAAGGACAAATTACGACAAACACAGAAATAATGGATCTGTTCCTAGCCAACTCAAAAAATGTTAATACTAAATACATCGTTGCTATGGCGTATATGCTGGGTAGGTGCAATGAGCGCATTTTTACCAAGTGCCATGAGAAAAGAACTGTTAAAGGTCTGAAAGATAAATATATATTTCCGGAAGAACAAAAAAATAATAAAGTTGCTAAGACAGACAGTATTAATACTTCGATTGATACTTTTTTTAAACAAATATATCCCGACAAAAAAAAATGGATAATTAATATTCTCTCAAACTCTTACCCCTCGGATGATAAACGCAAAATTATCAATCTTAAAAGTAGATATAAAGGCATAGGAAACAAAACAAATAAAATAACCATAGCAGATAGGAAAAGATATATAGCTGCTCATATATACAAGGACCAAAAAATTAAGCAACATGAAATAACTCTCAATAACTTTCTAAAAGATCGTCCTTATCGACCCCTGATTGATAAATATTTAAAAAGATTGAAAAAACTTTGATTTTTTATATAATACGATTTGTTTTGTTTTTTGCAAAAACGTCGATATAACAAATTAACATATTTGTAAAGACCTGCTATTTAATAAGATACATTAGATATCCCTTCTTCTCTATAGTGGTTAGTAACAGCAAAATATATTGCTTAACACTAACCTCAAGGAGAAAGAAAAATGCTAACTTCATTTGAAAAAATGTCCTCAGTTGAAGTATCAGAACTAACTGGAGTCCCCCCCAAAACACTAGATTATTGGGCTTGCGTGGATCCTCAAAAACTACCCTTTTATAAGTTGGGCAG
>CAZVCD010000342.1:0-2693 GCA_964625675.1 uncultured Victivallales bacterium
AGTCAGGAAAAAAGCATTATAAATTGCCCTAAGTGTGGCGAACAGATCAATGTAAATGATATTTTGTATCATCAAGTCGATGAGCAATTAAAAAAGCAATATGACGATGAATTAGCTAAAGCAAAAGAAGAAATCGATGCTCAATCATTAAAACTCAAAGAAGAACACGAGAGATTGGAATCTGATAAAAAAGCGCAGCAAGAAGAAATTGAAAAACTAGTAAAAGAAGAGATCAAACAAAGAGAACTAACTCTAAAGAAAAAAATTAAAGCTGAAGCGGAAGAGGAGCAATCGGATGCGCTCAGTTCTCTGCGAGAAGAATTAGATGAAAAATCCAATAAAATTAAAGAACTTAATAAAACATCAGTTGAGTTTGAAAAGCTAAAAAGGGAAAAGGATGAGTTAGAGGCTTCAATTAAGGCAGAGTCAGAGAAAGAGCTTAATAAGAAGCTGGTTGAAGAAAAGGAAAAGATTCAAAAAGAAGAAAGCGATAAAAACGAACTCAAACTAAAAGAATTAGAAAAACAGCTAGAAGATCAAAAAAAGCTAACTGAGGAAATGAAGCGTAAGCAAGAACAAGGCTCTATGCAAACACAAGGTGAAGTGCAGGAGTTAGCTATTGAAGAATGGCTTACAGAAAAATTTCCATTAGATGTCATTCAAGAAATAAAAAAAGGAGAGCGGGGAGCCGATTGTCTTCAAATCGTTCATACTCGATCTCGTAATAATTGTGGAACAATCTACTATGAAAGTAAGCGCACAAAAGCATTTCAACCTAGTTGGATTGAGAAGTTCAAAGCAGATATTCGTGAAAAAAATGCAAATATAGGTGTTCTCGTTACAGAAGTAATGCCATCTGATATGAGCCGACTTGGCCTAAAAGATGGGGTTTGGGTATGCTCTTTTGAAGAGTTTAAGGGATTGTGCTCAGTTTTACGTGAATCAATCATTCAAATAAGCACCGCGATAATTACCCAAGATAATAAAGGCGATAAGATGGGTATGCTTTATGACTTCCTGACCAGCAATGAATTTAAACTGCAAATCGAGGCAATAGTTGAAGGTTTTACTCAAATGAAATCTGATCTTGAGTCTGAGCAGCGTTCTATGCGTGGTATTTGGAAGAAGAGAGAAAAGCAAATTGACAAAGTTCTTCTGAATACTACGGATATGTATGGCTCAATAAAAGGGATTGCAGGTAATGCTGTTCAATCTGTTCCCCTCTTGGAGCTACCGTATGAAGATGAGATTGATGTTGTGGGCTCTAACATTTAATATTTTTACTTTAGTTTTTTACTAAAATCATATGGTTATGTAAGATTCCTTGTTCAGGAGGCATTAAAGAAATATCAGAATCTGTCCAATTTTTTAAAGTACTGTAACCTGTTGATAAAAGTAATAATTTGTTATATTCTTTTTCGGTAAATACCACTTGCTTTCCGTGACACGTTGCATTTCTAAATCTCAGGCGAATCATATCTAGAGTTTGGGCTAATTTTTTATCTGAAATGATGTCTAAATAGGGAGGGAAAAAGTTATTCTTAATAAAATCAATAATTCGTTTTTTTTTCAACCTTATACCCCATCTCGCACCATTAATCAACTGAATAATTAAGCCTAAAGTTAAATATACCTTCCCTTCATGCCAAGCCTCTAATCCCCCGGTTCTATACCTGTCTCCTCTTTCAATTTTCATTATTTCTACCAAGTCTTGAACATACGGGAAAAGTTTTTCTGCAAGGATAAAACTCAATTGGTTTTCAAGCAAAACTGAAACTGTTGAGATTAATGGGAAATAATTATCCTCTTTCGAAGTATTTTTTTCATAAGAAAGAATAGTGTTAACGAGTTTGTGCCCATCAGATGAAAGTTTTTTTTCATATATAAAATTAAATTATCTTTATATTTTCTGTCATAATAATATTCAGCTTTAATTTTTTCAAAATCAATTTTGTAATCATCATTATTTTTGTTTGATAGGAGCAGTTCATTATAATAAATGCGTTCTGCTTTTTTTATTGCAAAAAACTCAGTTTTTTCCTTTTGTGTGAACTCCTTAGTTTTTTTCTTTGGAAGAGGATCTATCATAAAATTAGCATCTACTTCATATAGATCCATTTTTTTTTTGGTATTTAGCCTCGGTTCAATATTTTTATTGATAAGAAGGTTGCAGTAAGCCTCACTATCTTTTAAAGCATCGTTTAGAGAAATACCATCATTAATAATATCCATAAAGACCTCCTTATATTTTTAAGAAACTAAATATAACATAACATTCTTCCGAAAAGTTATTTATGTTACTATAGCACCATTAGAGTATTATATAATATTTTTCATTTGTCCTGAATTTTTCCTGTACTTTCATTGATAGATATACATATTATTACATTACACTTAATTTCTTTTATTTTCCTCAGGATAATACTTGAATTCAACTTTTACATTACCCCTCTGCATTATTTTCCGGCATAACCACCTTCCGAAACGTGTATGCCCACATTTAAACATAATGATAAATCCTAACCTCAGACGTATCCATGATATCCATCCTTTAATATTTACTTTCATAATATCCGCCTTTCATACAAAAAAGACTAATCAGTTTCT
Source organism: uncultured Victivallales bacterium (assembly GCA_964625675.1). Lineage (GTDB taxonomy): Bacteria > Verrucomicrobiota > Lentisphaeria > Victivallales > GWF2-38-69. The sequence goes on from CAZVCD010000342.1 coordinate 2,608, forward strand.
TTATCTAAACATATTATCGAAGGTAAGACATATGACGTCCTAGTTAGTTAAAAATAGATAAATAATGATGATTTTTAACCACGAAT
>CAZVCD010000343.1:0-2689 GCA_964625675.1 uncultured Victivallales bacterium
AAAAACTTTAGATAAGTTTTATGTGCATTTATTTGTAATCGTTTTAATTCTTTTCTGTTATTAGCAATTTTTATTAAAGTGTTTGCCAGTTCTTCAATATTATCTTTTGTAATAGTAAATCCAATATTATATTCATTAATCCATTTAGAAATTGCTGAATTAGTACTGCCTGAAAAAATTATCGGCCTACCAGTTGCAATAGCTCCAAAAAATTTACTCGGCAAAGAGACTCCCGTCCAATCTGGTTTTAAGCTTACCAAATGAAAGTCTGCAGAAAGTAACCTTTTTTCTAAATCATTATCTTTTACAACAAAATCTGCAATCGATATGTTACTGTCTTCTACAGTAATAGATTTTTTAAATTCATCAAATTTATTCCCAAATCCAGCAAAACAAAAAGATACTGAAGCTTTTCTATTTCTCAATATACGAGCAAGCGCTAAATAGTTTTCATATTCATGCACTTTACCTAATGTACCTGAATATAATATCGCTAGTTGGGCATCATTAAAAAGTTTTTTACGGACTTCATTATCATGTGGTTCAATATTTTTCGGTTCCACAAATGACCACGGCGCCAGAGACAACTGAATACTTTTTATTTTATATTGTTTATATCTGTCTCTCATGCAGGGACCAATATCCACTAGAGCATCCAATTTTCTTAAACAAAAACCCGTAACAGGTTTAATTAAACTTCCAATAATTTTACCTACATATCCCCAAAAATGCAACACTGCTTCTGGATAGAGATCATGAGCCCACATTACAAGTTTGGCTTTTGATTGAATCATTTTTATAAAAGGCAGCATAAAGTATGAAAGTGGTGGATTAGTTCCAATTAAAATAATATCGTATTTTGGCAAGCGTAATAAATGAAATAACCATATAAACATCATTATAAAAGAAGTTAAGAGCCTGAGAGGAAAATTTTTCTGATTAAGATATGGATGCCAGGCTCTAATAATATTTATTCCTTTAAAATTATCATATTTAGGAGTATACTTTTTCTTAAAATCAACATAGGATCTGTTACAGACTAACGCTGTGACATCCCAATCATTTTTAACAAGTTCCTCTGCTAATTCAGTAATAAGGCGTGCCGTATTTATTTTATCAGGCCAAAATACATGATTAATAATTAAAATATTTTTGGGGACCATAAAAGTCTAACTTTCTCCGAGATACGCTCTAATACCATTTAACAAAAGCCTTAATATCTCTTATTATATTGGATGGATATTTGTATAATTTCAAACGGGACTTCAAACGTTTAAATACATTTGACCATTTCCTATTATAACGGTCAAATTCATTCTTCATATATTTTTCAATTTTTCTAAAGTCTTCCGTTGATAAAACATTTGACTTTTTATTTGGATCTGACAAATAGAAGTTACAAGGAATTACGTTCATATAATCATTGATAGTCAACATTTTCTTCAACAGCCCGATTTTTACACCATAATCGAAAAATTCAGTTCCCGGAAACACTTCATAAACACTGAAAGACGCATAATCCGGCTTTAATTCCTTCATAAGATCATATGTATCAGAAATGTTCTGTTTTGTCTCATTAGGAACTCCCATCATAAAGTAACCCGTCCAGAAGATTCCGGATTTTTTCAATAGTTCTGCTGTATTTTTAATATCACAGATAGTAATTTTCTTTTTCATTGATTTTAGGACGTTTTCATCACCCGACTCTATTCCTATTTTAATTCCGATACAACCTGCTTTTTTCATTAACTTTAAAAGATCTGCGTCAAGAAACTTTACTCTCCCATTACATTCCCATAAAATGCAAATTTTATCTTTTATTAAAGTTTGACAGAAATCTATAACCCTTTTTCTATCAAAAACAAACATATCATCTTTTATACTAAAAAACTTAGTACCATATATATATTTTATACGTCTTATTTCACTAATTATTTTTTTAGTGGAGAAAAAACGGATTTTTTTTTCCCAAATAAATGAAGCGCAAAAACTACAACTAAAAGGACAACCTCTAGTTGTCATAATTAGCCCCATGTCTTCTGCAGAATACTTATTTTCACTAAAAAGTAATTTTCGATTTGGAAAAGGTATATTTTCAATATTACCTATTAATTCTCGTTTCTTAGTTTTTATTACTTTGCCATTTTCCCTATAACATAAGCCATTGATGTGGCTTGGAGGAATGTCTGTTTTTGAATTATCAAGAAAACTTACAAGTTCTAAAAGAGTATTTTCTCCTTCTCCTATAACTAGGTAATCTATGTTTTTTGTATTATTCAGTATTTCAATAGGTTTTAACGTAACATGAGGGCCACCGCCAATAACAACAATGTTTTCATCTATAGACTTAACTATTTCTGCTATTTTAAGAGATGATGCTATGTAAGTAGTCCAACAACTAATGCAAACAATATCAGGTGAATACTCTTTAATAAAATTTTCAATCTCTACCCAAATAGGCGCAGTTTCATCTCTAACAGTTTCTAGATATTTATCATAGAGAGATTCTAAATTAGTAAAATTAGCATTAGCTGCTTGTTGTGCAAAATCTGCATTATACACAAGGCAGTCATACCCATTCTCGTTAAGATAGGTTGCCAGCACAGTAATCCCATATGGAAAATATCTGTTAAGTGTTCCTATAATTCTATAAAAAGGTGGATCTATAAATAATGTTTTCTCCACTGGC
>CAZVCD010000344.1:0-2683 GCA_964625675.1 uncultured Victivallales bacterium
TACGCTGTCTGCCGCACTTACATGTTGTATATGCACTTTTCCTTCCACAGCTTCTGCTAATATAATGTCACGCGCAACCATAATAACTTCAGATGCCGATGGGATTCCTCTAAAACCGTTAATAGCAGCCCAGTAGCCATCATGCACAAGCCCGTCTGCAGCTAATGTATCATCTTCACAATGGTCAAGAACCGTTAAACCAAATGTTTTGGAGTATTCCAATACATTATACATCAATTCATTAAAATGAACGCAATCGCCGTCATCTGTAATAGCAACGATACCGGCTTTTTTCAAACCGCCGATACCAGCCATTTCCTTACCTTCGCGGCCTTTAGTAATGCAACCTGACGGTAAAACATTTACTATTGCGTTTTCCGCAGCATTCCTTCGTAAATAATCTATCGAACCAGCCGTATCTGCAACAGGCTTTGTATTAGGCATAGCAAGTATGGTTGTGAACCCACCGGCTGCTGCAGCCATTGAACCTGTTTTTATAGTTTCTTTATCTGCTGCGCCCGGTTGGCGCAAATGCACATGCATGTCTATAAATCCAGGAGCAACTATCAAACCTTCCACATTTATTCGCTGAGGATTGGTAACCTTTTCAGGTTCACAGAAAAGACCTGAATCAATCCCTATATCCATAACTTGATCAATCCCATTTTTAGGATCAATAACTCTCCCGCCTTCCAGTATATAATTTCCGGAATTACTCATAATAAAACTCCTTAGTTAATTTCAAGACATCCGGATACCAGATATAAAACAGCCATACGAATAGCCAAGCCGTTTGTTACCTGCCGTAAAATAACAGACTGAGGCCCATCAGCTATTTCTGATACAAGCTCTACCCCGCGGTTTATTGGTCCCGGGTGCATTATCATAGCATCCGGTTTAACATATTTTATATTGTCATTATTCAATCCAAAAATTGAAGTGTATTCTCCAATACTTGGGAAAAAAGCAGCCTTCTGCCGTTCATGCTGAATTCTAAGAAGATTTATCACATCCGCACCTTCTACAGCATCCTTCAGGTTACCACAAAGCCGTACTCCAAGTTTTTTAAATTCTTTCGGCAACAGGGTTGTCGGACCGCCAATTGTAACCTCAGCTCCGAGTTTTAACAACCCCATTATATTGCTGCGTGCTACACGACTATGTTTAATATCTCCGATAATTGAAACTTTTAATCCTTTTACACATCCTTTTTTCTCTCTAATAGTAAAGATGTCAAGAAGAGCCTGTGTTGGGTGACTATGTGCCCCATCTCCACCGTTAATTACACCGCAACTTAAATTTTTTGCTAGAAAATGCTGAGCTCCTACAGCTGAATGCCGCATTACTATCAAGTCCACTTGTAGTGCTTCAATGTTGCGTGCAGTATCCAACAGTGTTTCACCTTTAGTTAAACTACTGGAAGATCCCGACATATTGATAATATCAGCACTCAAGCGTTGCTCCGCAAGCTCAAATGAAGCTCTGGTGCGTGTACTCGGTTCAACAAAAAAGTTAACAACAGTTTTTCCTCTAAGAGCTGGTACTTTTTTTACTTTTCTTTCATTTACCTTTTTAAATTTTTCAGCTGTATCAAGAATCAAAATAATTTCTTCTGCTGAAAGATCGCTTAAACTTAGAAGGTCCTTTTTAGTCCAGGTTATATCACTCATAATCTATATTTCAACTTTCTGATTCATGTTTTTTCTGCTCGTCCGCATACAGTTTTACATAAACCGCATCCTCACCATCCGATTCTTCCAGTTTCACATAAACGCGTTTCTCTTTTGTAACAGCACATTTCATTCCTACGTATTCTGCATGAATTGGAAACTCTCTTCCTTTTCTTTCCATCAACACTGCAAGCCTAATGGTTTCAGGCCTTCCATAATCAGTTATCGCATCCAGAGCCGCTCTGATAGTACGTCCAGTCCAAAGTACATCGTCAACAAGTACGATGTGTCTTTCATTAACATCAAACTGAATACTCGTTTCCAAAATAGTAGGCAGTGTTTTTCTCATTCCAATATCGTCTCTGTACATGGCGGTATCAATTTTACCAAAAAGCGGACGATTTCCCGTAAGTTCTTCCAGTCTGACCATCAAGCGCTGTGCCAAAAAAACTCCCCTGGACTGAATCCCCAGCAATGCCATATCATTAAGGTCATCTCCTGGAAAGTTTTCTGCAATTTCAAGGGCAAGTCTATCTACAGCGCGTTTAACGGCACCTTTGTCCATTAAGCGATTTTTTTTCGTAGAATTCATCGTGAGACATGTTCTCTCTGTTATTATTTTGTAATAGCGTAGCAAAATTAGTTTAATCTAATCAAAACTTATAATCTTTCAAGGGAAGATTATAAGTTTTTCGGTCTCGCAAGACCGAAAAAAAAGAAATATTCGACTGGAAGAATATTAATCTGGATTATTGCTGAAAAGTTAATTGAACGACCCACCCCCAAAAACCCCTTCCAAAAGAGAAACAAAAGGGGGTGAGTAAACAAGTATCCAGACCCGGCATCCGTCAACGTTCCTGCAAGCTCTTATGAGGCAAGATTCATAATAAGTGATTTCCAAGACGCCCTTATCATGCGGTCTAAGCTTTTAGGCGAGCGAGAATCTTTTCAATATCAAGGTATTTTTCCATCAATTGACAAGCATTATTGACCTTGACTGTGTCCTTTGGACT
>CAZVCD010000345.1:0-2678 GCA_964625675.1 uncultured Victivallales bacterium
GCATACTGATGCCGGCATTACTTTGAAATGCAAAGTCAAAATTTTTTGATATTTAGTTTTGTCTTTTTGCAAAAAGTTTACTATTATACCAAAGACAAAATGATTTTCGAAAAATAATAATATCTTCGGTATAAGCTATCGCTGCACTTCTAAAAAGAAAAAACATCAGTTAATTTTGACTGGTCAATTACGTTTTCCTTTTGCTTCTTTTTTACTTCTGTGAAAAGCTTATACAGCTCATTAAAAGAGCAGTTGCCTGAAAATTCGCAACTATTGCAGTCGAAGCACGAAGGAAGATTGTAGTAGCTAAATATTTTTTTAGGGTCCTTTAAATCATTAATAACTTCATCCACAGTGTTTTTGTCGTAGATGTGTATCAACCTTTTTTTTATTTCACTTTCTGATTTACCGGCGACAGTTGATTTAAAATAATCTCGAATACAGTAGAAATAAACTTTGTTGTCGATAATGTTTTCATCATCCTCTTTCAGAAATTTTTTCATGTATTCATATGCATCTGTGAATTTTTCCAGTTGATAGTATATCATTGCAAGAAATAGATGTTTTTCGTTATTTTTGAATTCCGGTTCTGTAGTAGGAGGAAAAAAAGTTGAAAAAAACGAGCCCATTTTAATTTCTTTATCTGTTACATCTTTTAAATATTCAGCCAACTCCAATAAATTGTTGTCAGTATTATTTTTTAAGTTACATAATGTATCAAAATAGGTATATGATTCATGAGGCAGTGGGCTGTAATTTCCATGCATATCGCTCATTCCAGGTATAACTATATGGTATGATGGAAATCCCAGAAATGAATGATCTCTAACAAAAATAGAATATCCTAAGGAAATAATTTTATTTGTCAGTAATTGCAGGTCGCTAGAATCACTTTTACCGAATTCTGAATTAAACCCGCTAAAACTGGAAGAGCTATCGGCATGGAAAACTGTACTTGGGACATATCCTTTCCCATTTGCGACAAAACTGAGATAGTTTTCTCTAAACTTGTCCTGATGTATGGTATATGATTCATCGAAATGAGATGCTTCTTCTATTGACTGAAAATTGCTTTTTAGACTGTCCAGACCTTGATGTGATTCTGTTAGACATCTTTCCAATGCTATTTCTGGTCGGGGATCTGCTCCTAAACGAAACATATATTTATGTTCATCTTTATCTATCAGTAATATACCCATTACCGGGAGTCCCATACCCAATGAACAGTCTTTTATCCTTATTTCATAGTTGCCACTGTTTACTATTTTATCTATTATTTCTCCTGATTTTGTGTTATTGAAAAAAGTTAAGGGGATGTCCGGTGGAACTGTTTTTTCAAAAAAGATCTTTTTAAGAACAAATCGTTCAAGTATTTCGCATAGTCCCTGTATTAATGCTTCTTCCGGTGTATTACCTGCGCATGTTCCATTAGTGCCGGTAACGGCTCTGACGATATCTACAGGCAGGTTTACAACTTTGTTTCTATTAACATTAAAAAATGGAAGCGATATGGTTATAGGATTGTTCTCATCCAGTATTTGCCATAATGAAACATTATTTTTTCTGGTTGCTGCTTTTAACATAGTAGCTATTTCTTCCGGACAGTTGTCTGAAAATTCTTTGAAGGAAATAATCATTTCCTCCGGTGAATAGCAGAAATCACTGTTTTCTGTATTAGAAATTATGTTTTTTTGATTGCTGCAGATTAGTCGTTTTCTTTCGAAGTAATAAACGAAACCGGGAAAAAGGGAACCGGCCTGAAGACGTTCCATAAATTCTCCATATCCGGATGCCAGAGAATAAGCAGGTGTTATCCCTTTGCCGTTTGTGCCCACACTTAGACTCTGGAGTTTGTTATTTGCTATAAAAATACGGCAGGAATAAATATCTAAGTTGCTGTTTATGCCATAATGCTGTTCAATTGTAAAAATAGAACATTTTTCTAGAGTTTTTCTGATATTATTAATTGTAACAATAGGTATTTTTGCTTTATAAGGTTTTCTGCTTGTTTCTGAAGTTTTCATTTTATTTTTTCATACTTATTTTTGTTTGGTAATATCTTCTGAAAATGACATGATGCTATCCAGATACCAGGAGGTAGTTTCGCGAATCCATCGAAGACCTTTTTTAGGGTGAATTATCCGATATTTCCTTACCGGAGGGACATCTACATAACCGCTTGAGACGTATGTTGCCTGTTCTGTTGTGTCATTTTTATGTACTATTTCATTCAACCAATAGGCTGTACATTCCATAGCTGGGACAGTCTGTGGAATTCCGAACATTTCTTCATATGCTGATCTGTCTGCATATATAAGACTATTATTTTTATCAAATATTCCATAAGACATATTTTTATTTTGCAGCTTACTTATACTATTTGTTAAAAATAGGAGAGCAGTTTCATGTTTTTTCTTTTCTGTAATATCCGTAATACTGCCAATAACACCCGCTATTTTATTATTTTCAAATATTGGAGTTTTGGATATAAGGCCCCATTTCTTTTTTCTACTGCCAATAATATAATTTTCCCTGTTTGTAACGGGATTGCCGGTTCTTATGATATCTAAATCTTCTCTATAGTTTTCTTCAGCTTCATCTTTTGGGAATAAATCAGAGTCACTTTTTCCCAATATTATATGCTTGGAAGGGAGATTCAATTTTTTAATAAATTCTTG
>CAZVCD010000346.1:0-2670 GCA_964625675.1 uncultured Victivallales bacterium
CTTATATGAATGATATTCTATGGCGATTTACTACGGAATGTTTAGTTTTACCCATCTTTAATAGTTTTAATCATAAATAACCTTGAAATTGCTTTAATATAACTATATAACTAATACCGTAATATACAAGGCAAAAAACAAAGAAGTTTTATAATCTAAATTAGGAAATCCGCCCCTATTTGCCGTTTTTGTTCATTTTTCGGACAGTTTTTCAGGAATTTGATTATTGCATTTTTGATTAATATATGTATAATATTAATATACAGGCGCTTACAGTAATTCTTTCAATGTAACATACTCTGTGTTATGCGACGCTAGGAACTTGTGGCTAAACCTGTAAAAATATTTAAGTTGTCAACTCTCCTAGTTCTATTTTGAGTTTTTCAATACCTTCAATAGCCTTCCATTTGTTTTCTATAACCTGCTTAATCTTATTCGATATATCCTTTTTTGTTTCGTTATCCTGTGAGATAGGTAGCCTGAGTTCTTTCCACCTATCAGCTATATTCGGCAAGGTTGTTTCTATTAATATTTTATTAAATGCCTGCATTGATGTTATACGATGAGACAAAAGATATAATAAATAATAAGGAGTAAGTAGGTATTTATTATTAATATTCTTAATTCTTAATACTAATATTTCTCTTGTTAGTAAAACCTCTTTGTCATACGGAGAAATCATTGCTACACTACCTATTCTATAACTCCCTCTTCTGACATATAAAATATCTTTATCTTTTAATACTTTATTCTTCCCTTTTTTTCCTTCATATATATCTTGTGGGATTTTTGCTGTTGGGTCTTTATATACCTCCCAGTTAACAATATCTTTAACCCTTATATATGGAATTTCTCCCATCCCCTTATACTCTGCTGGCGGAGAACCATGTCCATCAAAAAAACTAATAACACCTTCTTTTATTAGTTGCGTTATTGGAATAAGTTCTAATTTTTCAGATTTTGCCAGTTTTTCTATTTCATCTACTTTGCTTTCCCAATAATATCGAGGTACAAAAACACTTCTTTTTTTACATTCAATATAATTAGTTTGAAAACAATATTTATTAAACACTCCTTTTTTTATTTCGTCCAAGATAAGTGGTATATCATCCCAAAGCTCATGTTTATCTATTCTGTTTTTTTCATAATTCCATCTATAAATTTCTTTGCCTTGATGATTATGCCCAATTTCTTCTGCAACAGCCATATTTATTTTTTTTTGTTGAGGTCTATTTTTCTCTAAAATAATTACTACACACTTTGCGTTATTATGTGGTCTAAACGTGTTGTGAGGTAAATCAACAATCCATGTTACATTGTTATTGTTTTGCATGTACTGTAGTACATATTCTGACCTAGGAGCATGAAAAAATGTTTCTGGTAGTACTATTCCAAGCCGTCCTCCGTCTCTTAATAACTGTAAAGACCTTTCTATAAATATTATTTGTGGAGGTTTTTCGCTGTTCAGTTTATTTGTTTTTGTATAATCTTCACCTTCTTTTTTCCAATTATAGGCTAGGTCGTATTGTTTTAATTTGTCTTCACCAATAATTTTTATATCTTTACCAAATGGTGGATTAGTTAATAATACATCAAATTTATTTAAACCTATACTTTGCCTTGTTTGAGGCTTCCAATTTTCTGGTTTTTCTAAGCTATCTTCGCAAAATATTCCGCCTTTACCGTCTCCTATAATCGCCATGTAAGCTTTTGCTACTCTTGATAAAAATTTATCCTTTTCTATGCCCCTTATACAGTTAATGGCAGTTGCCATTTTTTCTTCTTGTAAAGCTAGTTCATTCCAGCCTAATTCATGTGCTTGTTTATCTAAAACACTCCACATATGTTTTAAGCTTTCGACAAGAAATCCTCCACTACCACAGGCAGGGTCTATTAATAATTCACCTGGCTGTGGGTTTATAATTTCAACCATAACTTTTACTATATTTCTAGGAGTAAAAAATTGCCCTTGAGCACCTTTTAATGCATATCCAATAAATGTTTCAAATGCATCCGCAACAACATCTCTTTCGGAGTCGGTTAAACAATAATTTTGTAGTTCCCCTACTACATATGAAATTGCTTTTTCGTCTAAGTTTATCCTATCGCTCACGTCGAGAACTGCACTATATTTAGTTTTTACTTTATTAAATAAATCAAATATTCTCTTTTTTGCGTCTTCTGGTCGTTCGTTTATTCCAATTCTAAAAGTGACAGTATCATTAGGCTTGGTGAATCTTTCATCATATATCTTACAAAAAATAAGGTTTATTAATTCTTTTGCTAATTCTTCATCTCTAGTCGCTCCAGGAAAATTTCCTGCTAGATGATTCCTTATAGATTTAAAAATAACTTTTAAATTATGTGGAACTTTTAAATCTTTTCGTTTAAATTTTCCTATATCTTCTAGTCGTTGCCCATATTGTGGAATATTAGGAATTTCTTCAAACTCTATTTTTCCTTCTTTTTCTATTTTTCGTAAAAAAAGCCTTTCTTCTCCATTAAACCAAACCCCCATATATGCCTTTGAAAACCTTAAATAATCCTGTAATTGAGTTTTCCCATCTTTTCGGCTTTTCTTTTTGCATTCAATAATTATATATGCTTCATCTTCTTGTTTCTTGCTACTTGGAAAAACAGCTATATCAACAGGATATTCTTTTCTTGTAT
>CAZVCD010000347.1:0-2650 GCA_964625675.1 uncultured Victivallales bacterium
ATTAAGATTTTATGATGAGCTCTATCTTAGGGAAGATATTTCTAAATACAGCAGGAGACTCATATATGAGTGCAGGAAATGGGGAGTTGTAACATATGTTGTGCAGGAAGGGCCAATCCAGTTTAGTGGCGGCCCTGAATTTGGCCTTCTCCCATTGTATGCTGATAATTTTTTATGCCCTAAGGAAGATTATGAATACTGGATTAAGGCTGGGATGCCAAAGCAGAGAATAAAGGTCTATAAGATGCAGAAGATGGAGAAAGAGGATTATGGAGGTGTTATTTTTCTTGAGCCTTTTCTTGTGTGGAAAGATAAATATCCCGAAAATTATAAAGCTCGTCACAACATAAAACTAATGGAAACTATTTGTAAAATGATGGATGAAGATGTTATTTTTAAGCTTCCCGAAAGCAGATCGGAAATTGTGGAGCCTATTTTACAACCATATAGAATAACTAAAGCTGCAAATGAGGATTTAATCAGGAAGTACAATAAAATATACTGTTTTTCCGGAAGTCCTATAATAGAGCTTTGCCGGAAAGCAGGGAAAAAATGCGAAATTATAGTAAAAAATAATAATGAAGACGATTTCATTGAGAGAGAAAAAAGTCCAAGTGTCCATAAGAGCAAAGAAGATTATAATGGCGTAGCATTTTTGTTGCCATTTGAAGTCTTGGATAATATAGGATTTCCGTGTTTAAGGCCTCGCCGTGAGTTAAAAATTATAAAAGGAATCTATGATATGATGAATAAGGATGTGCTATTTAAACCACACCAGGCAAATCCAGAGCTTATAGAACCATTTCTCCCTCCTCACAGGATAATTTGGGATACAGCAGAAGAACTGATTAGAAAATATGACAAGATATATAGTTTTTCTACATGTTCCACAAGAAAAGATTGTGAGATGCTAGGTAGGGAATATGAACTTATAGATAAATAGATACCTAATATGTCGTCTGTTAATAGCTTTAGGATAGGCGATACGGATGAATTTATTTTACAAAAGTATAAAAAGAAAGGTAATTACGATGGGAGATTTAAACCAGCTTGAATATTTGAAAAACAATCAAAGCTTAACCAACGGGCCTATATTGGAAATTGGCAGCAAGGATTATGGAAATAGTTTTGACTACAGGGCTCTCTTTCCCGATGATAATTATATTGGGATTGATTTAATGGAAGGTAAAAGGGTTGACGTAGTGGCAGATATTTCTGATGATTTTAATATATTAGCATCTAAGCTAGGCGATAACAGTTTTAAAACAATAATTTGTTTTAGCGCATTGGAACATTGTAAGGAGCTATTTAAGGTTTGTTCTAATATTCAAAATCTTCTTGATGATGGAGGGGTACTTTTTGTAAGTGTTCCGTTTAGCTGGGAATATCATAAGTTTCCTGAAGACTATTGGAGATTTACGCCAGAAGGCATTAAGGTTTTATTTCCAGATTTAGAATTTATAGACACCCATACTATGATTTCTACATCAAAAATTGGGGAGATGAAAAATCCTGATGATGAATTTTATAAATTAGATATGGCTCCACGCGATGGAATTCGGAAGAAAAGATATGGTTTACTTGCAGGAATAATAATCAAGATTTTGAAATATTTTCCATTTTTCAAACCAATTTTTAATTATGTTTTTTTAATGCCCCCTGTTGCTGTACACATGGATGGCATAAAAAGAGCCTTTAGTTTAGGTATTATTAAAAAATGATTAACAGCGCTTTAGTTTCAATAGTTATGCCGGTCTATAACGGCCAAAAATATTTGGAAGAGCAACTGAAAAGCCTTATTGATCAGAGTTACCGCAATTTGGAGATAATAGTTATTGATGATAAATCAACAGATAGCAGCCTCGAAATTATAAATAATTTAGCGTCTACAGATAAGCGTATTAAAGTGTACACAAATTCACGCAATCTTGGTTTGATTTCTAATTATCTAAAAGGCGCTTCATCTGCCAGTGGAGAATTCATTTGTGTCTGTGACCAGGATGATTACTGGAGAAAAGATAGAATAGAGATATTAAAAGGACTCCTGGATAAAGATCAAGAGAATGTGATGGCTTATTCTGACATTGAAATATGTGATGAAAACTTAAAGCCCATTCAATCTTCTTTAGGTTTTAACGAGACAAGGCTTAAAAATGGTTATTTGAGAGAACTCAGTTTTTTAAAAAATGTAACAACGCATATGATGGTTAGAAAACAAGTAAACGATATGATGATTACCGTCTCAGGTAACGCGCCATTTATGCATGACCATCTGATGCTGATTTTAAGTGCTGGGTTAGGAAAGATAGTTTATACCAAGGAGAAGCTAATTAAATACAGGCAACATTCTGGTAATGAGATAGGAGCATTTTATCCATCAGTAATTAATAATGATATTATAATAAACGATCTCACTCAAAAGTTAGAGTATTTTAGAAATTCACATTTTGAAGGGCTCAAATTTGATTTAGATAAAGTAGAAAGCTTTTGTGAGTGCCTGCGTAGTGGAGGAATTTTTAAACGTTTATCTTTTATGGAATATTATTTGTTTTTAAGGAATAACAGGTTGCTGGACAAATCTTTTGGCTGCTTAGAGTGTTTATCCCCGAAGTTATATAAATGGATGTGGAGAAAAAAACACCTTTATGTT
>CAZVCD010000348.1:0-2633 GCA_964625675.1 uncultured Victivallales bacterium
ATCCATACAATCATGGAACGCGGAAAAAAATCAACTGCTCAAGGCATTGTGTATGGAGCATTCGAAGAAATACAGAAAAAGAAAAAAGACATGGAGCCGTTAGAAGTTTTTATTCAGGCACTGGAAAATGCTAAACCTAAGCTTGAAGTCAAGAGCAGGCGTGTTGGTGGTGCTACTTACCAGATCCCTGTTGAAATACATAATGAAAGACAGGTGGCTTTGGCATTAAACTGGCTTGCTAGTTATGCTAGAGGTAGAAAAGGACTTCCTATGAAAAGAGCTTTAGCTGCAGAATTACTTGATGCATTTGATAACACAGGTTCTACTGTGAAGAAAAAAGACGATACCCATAAAATGGCGGCAGCTAATAAAGCATTCGCACATTATCGTTGGTAATTAGTGGTATAAGATTTTGTTGATAGGCAGTAGTGTCTATTGACTATTAATATAAAAAATATAAGCAAGGTTTTCCTTGAAAAGCGTATAAAGAAAAATGGTTAAGATTAGAGCAAAGCATCATGATAAAGCAGTAGAAGCAGAAGGGCGGAGAGTATCTCTAGAGAATGTCCGCAATATTGGTGTAATTGCTCATATAGATGCAGGGAAAACTACAACTACTGAAAGAATTTTATTCTATACGGGAGTTAACTATAAAATTGGTGAAGTACATGAAGGAACTGCTACCATGGATTGGATGGTACAGGAGCAGGAGCGTGGAATAACAATTACGTCTGCTGCTACCACGTGTACTTGGAAAAAGCATAAAATTAATATAATTGACACTCCGGGACATGTCGATTTTACTGCTGAAGTAGAACGTTCATTGCGTGTTTTGGATGGTGCAGTTGGTGTTTTTTGTGCTGTAGGAGGTGTTCAACCTCAATCTGAAACTGTCTGGCGACAGGCTAAGAAGTACGATGTTCCACTTGTTGCTTTTGTTAATAAAATGGATAGAACTGGAGCAGACTTTGAGAAAGTAGTTGCTGATATCCGTGAAAAACTTGGAGCTACAGCAGTACCTATACAGCTGCCAATTGGCGCTGAAGAGAATTTTGTTGGAATAATTGATATTATAAATGAGCAGGCTGTCTATTTTGATACTGACAATCATGGTTCAAAAAATAGAATAGAACCAATTCCTGAAGTGTATATTGAAAATACGGCTATCGCTAAAAACTACCTTATTGAGTGTTTGGCAGAATTTGATGATGTTATTATGGATTATTTTCTGTCAGATGAAAAACCTGACAAACAACTAATTGTAGATGCTTTAAGAAAAACAACAATCGATAGTGAAATTGTTCCAGTGTTATGTGGAACTGCTTTTAAAAACAAAGGTGTGCAACCTCTTTTAGATGCAGTTATAGACTATCTTCCATCTCCAATTGATATTTGGGAGGTAGATGGTTTGGAGCCTGACTCTGAAAAGAAAAAAACTATCCATGTCGGTGATGATCAGCCATTTGTAGGATTAATCTTTAAAATAATGAACGACGCATATGTTGGTAAACTTTCATTCTTTAGGGTCTATTCCGGAGTAGCAAAAACTGGACTGATGCTATACAATCCAAGGACAAGAAGAAAAGAGCGTTTGGGACGAATTCTTCAAATGCATGCCAATACTAGAGAAGAGCGCGATGCAGTTTATAGCGGGGATATTGCCGCGGCTGTAGGTCTTAGAAATGCGACAACCGGTGATACCGTATGTTTGCAAAAAGAACAGATAGTGCTAGAACCTATGAACTTTCCTGAACCTGTTATCTCAATAGCAGTTGAACCTAAAACATCCGCAGATAGAGATAAACTATTTAAAGCCTTAAGTGCTCTTTCTGATGAAGATCCCACATTTGTTATCCGCAGTGATGTAGAAACAGGGCAGACAATTATTGCCGGAATGGGTGAGCTTCATTTGGAGATAATAAAAGACCGTTTGACAAGAGAATTTAAAATCGAAGCTAATACTGGGCGGCCTCAGGTTGCATATCGTGAAACTATTTCTTCAAGCTCAAAAGCGGACGCTAAATTTGTTCGCCAGTCCGGAGGTCATGGACAATATGGGCATGTAATATTAGATATGAAACCCATGGAAAGAGGACACGGAATAACAATAGAAAACAAAGTTACTGGTGGAAGAATTCCAAGAGAATATATTAAACCAATTGAACAGGGAATAAGAGAAACAGCCAAATCAGGTGTATTAATTGGTTATCAGCTTATAGATTTCCATATAGATATTCTTGACGGATCGTTTCATGCTGTAGATTCGTCAGAAATGGCTTTTAAGATTGCAGGTTCTATGGCATTTAAACAGGCTGCTAA
The DNA here is from genome assembly GCA_964625675.1 of uncultured Victivallales bacterium. GTDB lineage: Bacteria > Verrucomicrobiota > Lentisphaeria > Victivallales > GWF2-38-69. The sequence goes on from CAZVCD010000348.1 coordinate 2,320, forward strand.
GAATGCAGGCGTTGTGCTTTTAGAACCTCTTATGAAATTAGAAATTACTACGCCCGAAGGTTCTATGGGGGATATTATAGGTGATATATCCAGTCGACGCGGTAGTGTAGTTGAAATATCGACAGGTGAAAAAACAACTAAAATAATTGCTCATGTACCGCTTGCGGAAATGTTTGGTTATGCGACAGCTATTCGTTCTATTTCAAAAGGAAGAGCTTCGCATTCAATGGAACCTTCACATTTCGTTCGGGTACCGACAAATGTACAGCAACAAATTGTGGAGAAAAATAAATGAGTGCAAAGGCAACAACAAA
>CAZVCD010000349.1:0-2620 GCA_964625675.1 uncultured Victivallales bacterium
TTCCGTCTTCGCACGAAGCTACACCGAGACAAGATGATGGACAAGTCGGGGATAATTTGCTTCTTATTACGGGCGGCTCATCATTCAAAAAAAGCGGTAAACTGGATAATCTTTTAAGTGAACTGAAAAATCACGGCATTAATACTTTTACTGATCAAGTTAATTCAGAACCCTCCCCTGAGATTATCGATACAATTGTTAGAGACCATAGAGATGACAACATCTGTTTAGTCTGTGCAATCGGAGGCGGAAGTGTAATTGACGCAGGTAAAGCTGTAGCAGCAATGTTAACCGAATTAGGTTCAGTGAAAGATTTTCTGGAAGATGTTGGAAGCAAAACTCCATCTGGTAGTACCCTACCCTTTATTGCAGTACCGACAACCTCCGGAACAGGCAGTGAAGCTACAAAAAATACTGTTGTTTCTGAAATTGGAAAAAATGGTTTCAAGAAATCTCTACGTCATGATAATTATATTCCAAATCTAGTAATACTTGACCCAGAACTGACGCTTTCATGCCCACCTAGTATAACAGCAGCCAGTGGGCTAGACGCACTTTCACAGCTCATCGAAAGCTATGTGTCAACAAAATCTACTCCACTTACAGATACCCTTGCTATAGATGGAATTAAAAGAATATTCAAATCACTTATTCCAGTTTCAACCAATAAACATGATGATGTTATGCTTCGAGCAGAAATGAGCTATGCTGCGTTTTTATCTGGAATTACATTGGCACACGCAGGCCTTGGAACTGTTCACGGCCTCGCCTCTCCTTTAGGTGCAACAGTAAAAGCACCACATGGGGTTATATGCGGCAAGCTGCTTCCACCTTGGTGTAAAGCTACAATTACAGCACTCCGAAAAAATGATGCTCCGACACTACATCTGAACAAATTTGAAGACATAGCCAAAATTCTGCTTCCAGGTGAAAACAACCATGATATACTGCTAGACAACCTTATAAATACTCTTTATGCATGGGATGATAAGTTATCTCTGCCGCGTCTTAGCGCATACGGCCTTACAAAGGAACTTCTGCTTTCTATTGCATCTAAAGGTGGAAACAAAAATAACCCGACACCTCTTTCTGAAGATACTAGAAGAAAGATTCTTTTAGAAGTTTTATAAAATTTCACCTATTTCTATTTGCGTTTTTCTATAACAGTAATAGATTTAGTGTCTTATTACCCTATAGGGGCGTATAGCTCAGTTGGTTAGAGCGCCACGTTGACATCGTGGAGGTCACAGATTCGAGTTCTGTTACGCCCACCAGTTTTTTAACTGGATTTAGCCTCACTTTTACCTGTTTGTCCATGTTTGTCCAACAAATCAAAAGGTCAAGTAAAGGTCAAGTAAAAAGTCCAAAAGGTCAAGTAAAGGTCAAGTAAAATTTTAGATATTAAACGCTAAAAATAAATATTTAAAATATAAAAATAACAATATTATTAAGCAGAAGTAATTTTTAAGCTATTATTTTTATTATTAAAAGCCAGTATTCCATCAGGTTTACCATCACCTCTTAGCATTTCATCACAAATAGCATTACCAAGACTACCATGAATTGTATCTCTTAAAGGCCTAACACCAAGCCCTTCTTTTATTCCGTTCCTGATAATATAATTAAATGCAGTATCATCATATGAAAGATTACACCCTCTTTGATTCATTTTTATAATTTCTTTTTCCAGTAATATATGAGCTATCTCCTTTTGTATGTCAAAGTCCAACTGCTTAAATATACAGATAGCTCCAAAGCGGGCAATCATTTCTTTTCTTAAATTACTAAAGAGTTCAGCTTTTATTCCCCTCTCAAGAGTAGAAGTCATAACTGTTCCAGTTTCCGGAATTCTATTCGCACCGATATTGGAAGTAAATACAATATAATAGTTTGAAAGATCGTATGCTTTGCCATTGCCTAATGTTATCCTTGCAGTATCTAAAATTTGAAGAAATACATCCATAATCAAAGGATGAGCTTTTTCCATTTCATCAAAAAGCAGTGTTCCACCTGTTGAATTTTCTAATACATTTCCCATTCTTCCATATGAACCGCTTTCATCACCTATAAATTGTTTTATGCTGTCAAAGTGCATAAATTCAGACATATCAAATCTATGCAGACTATCTTTGCCAAATAGGTAATGTGTGAAGGTCAGCGTCAGTTCTGTTTTACCGACTCCTGTAGGTCCGAGAAAGAGAAATGATCCTTTTGTCTTTGATCTGTCAGAATCTTTTGTTAAACCAAGCTCCCCACGCTCCAATGTTTTAATTATCAGAGGAATTACCTGGTCTTGTCCTATTATGTTTTTCTTAATAGCTTGCTCTAGGCCTAAGAGTCTTTTCTTTTTTTCTACAGTAAGTATATCGAATATATTAATTCCTTTTTTCATAATCTAGAGTTTAACTCTTTTTTTGAATAAAGGTTTTATGCAGTTACCTGTAATTATTCCGATAATAAAAAAACATATTGATGTTACTGCAAAATAGGTAAAGAATTTATAAACAACTACAGAGTTGACAAACCATCCAAGTGTTCCGCCCGTAATAAAAAATAAAATACAAAGTATTAAAAGTATTTTAATTATCAGAGTAAATGTTTTAAAATATTTAGAGTCAGC
>CAZVCD010000350.1:0-2575 GCA_964625675.1 uncultured Victivallales bacterium
ACTCTTCTCTTTTTTTTAATTTTATACTAATAAAAAATATTAGACATTTTATTAGGTAGTAATATAAATATAATTAAAAGTTGAGCTATTTCCAATTTCCTTACTCAAAAAAACAACTTTCCATGTATGAGATAATCCCATTCCACTAACTATAGGTAAGGGTAAATTATACACCATCTAGCCGGCTGATATTTTGGTATTTAAAATATTTTTTTCAAAAGCATGTAACAAAATTGGATATTTATAAGATATAATTAATAGTGAATTTTCATTATTTAACCTAACAAGGAGAATTAACCATGTCAGAAAAGAAAATTGAAAAGGCAAAAAATTGTTGTAAGAAATTCATGAACTGGAATTAACGCCAGAAGAAATGGAGAAAGTTGCAGGAGGAGGGCTTCAACAAGCCCAACATAATGTCCAAATGTATATGCAAGAGGATGAGAAACTAACCGAGGTAATAGACAAGATGTCGCATGATGCAATAAAGAATTGGTAATTATTGTTGTTTTAAGTCATTTGATGACAATTTATAATTCTCTTGTCAGCTCCTCACATATACATTTATTAGCCACAAGCTTTGTAAACAGATTGTATACCATTTCTTTATTTTTGTGGCTGTCCCCTTATGGATTTTTTAAATAGACTTTAAAAGCACTGCTAAAAACGTAAGAGGTAGAGGTTTGGATATATAGGAGAGAAAGTGAGGTTCCGCCTTCACTGCGTTTCCAACTACGCATGAAGCTACGATGGACAGGCCGCCGTGACAGGCAGAGGTCCGTAGTCTGAAGGCAGTGTCTTGTCCTAGTCTTTGTTGTTAATGTGTCAACATATATGAGGACATGACAATTATTAAATCAACCTTTTTTTCCCTTTTTCTCAGCTCTCTTTTCCTTTAATGTTTTCTGCGGTTTTTTCTTATCTACAGCCTTTTTAGCGCCTCTTCCTTTAGTCATTTTGCTTCTCCTATATTGTGAATTAAAGTACTACGTAAATATTTTTCACGATAGTTCATTGTGTTGTTCGACTAGTGATTGAGTGTCTCTTTGCCTCTATCTATTATTACACCAAAGGTGCTAAGAGTTCAACATTTATTCTTTAAAATTTGGAAGAATTTGTCTGAACCAGGTTGTCGATTGAATCAAGCCGAGTCATATTTTCCTGTCGTTAAATATGATGACACCTAAACAGTCTTTGGCTTTAGGTTCATTTGGACAATCAATTTCCTATTCAATAACCCCTTCTTAAACTTTTGGTTCAAAAGCTTAGGAATTTTCGGGTGTTTTGAGTTTTGTTTATTTTTATGGGTCCAAAAGATACAATAAAGGATAGCACTAATAAGAAAGTTCGTAATGAATAAATAGTAATGAGCAATTTATACTTAAAAGGGCTATCCTTGATCAATATAATTTAAGAATAATTTTCTGCCAGTCTTCGGTCTTTTATTTCTCTTAACTTACAAAGTATTTAAAATAATATTTCCAGAAGTGTATCAAGAAACACCCCCACTTCATATTTTCACAAAAACAAAAGAAATAAAAATCTGGGAGGACAAAGATGAATTAACCGACAAAATGTTGGATTTGTATCATTCTCTTGAGTGTATAGGAATTTGCCTTTTAACTTCCTAATAATCAACATAGTCATGATTTCAAACAGAAGTAAAAAGACAAAAACAAGATTTATCTTGAAAATCACTACTTTTGGATACACTATCGTTTTGAAGGAATATAAATTATATGCCCATATTTCCTTTGGAGTTTTTCGGAAGTAAATTTTCGGTAGCGGCCTACCTTTAAACATGGAGAAACTGCCTTACTACTCTTTTTGAATATTTCTTTAATCTTTTTGTCTGCTAATACACTAATCAACCGTTTTCTACTGTCTCTAAATTTGGGTATATTCCATAAAAGTCCGTTTTTAACTGAACTTAAAAAAACTTCTTTATATAAAAGGAACCCTAAAAGTAGTTCAACATATTTTTTGTCTTCCTTTGTCATTTCCGGAATCAGGTCTATTTCATTAAAATTACTGAACGTCAGAACAGTTCTATTTATCTCGATCCCAAACTGAATTTTTTTTCAACATTACAGTACTCTATAAAATAAAGAATCGGACTGTATTTCATGTTTTCCGGAAAAGTTAAAACACCGGAAATTTTTGGAAGTATCTCTTTGTCCGTGCTTTTGTTTTGGTTATTGAATCGTTTTGCATATAGATCATTCAGTATATTATTACGAGAATTTTTAAAACTAAGAATAAAAAATACAATAAGATCTCTGTCTGCAATAAAATATGTTGGTATTAATCCATTATTGTAGGCATTTTTAAATAAGAATGATGAGAAGAAGCTGCATACTTCCTGGTTGTTTGAATGTAAATGGTCTTCACTCCTGTATGCATTAAGAGTTAAAGGAAACTTAAAGGTTTTATTTTTTTTATTAAATTTTATCATTTTTTTAAACCTTTTATAGCAATAAAACTATTAATATTGTTGCTTAATTCTTTTCACCTAAATTAAATTATATTTTATTTATTAAAATACACAATGCTTTAATCTTTTATTTATACCTTC
>CAZVCD010000351.1:0-1310 GCA_964625675.1 uncultured Victivallales bacterium
CCTGTTGCACATAAAGCAGCACCTAAGGTAGAAGAAAAACCTGTTGCTAAAAAAGAAAAAGCTGAAGTTGCACCTAAGGTAGAAGAAAAACCTGTTGCTAAAAAAGAAAAAACTGAAGCTGCACCTAAGGTAGAAGAGAAACCTGTTGTAAAAAAAGAAAAAGCTGAAACTAAAAAAACAACAGCAAAGAAAACAGTTGCTAAGAAAGCTGAAACTAAAGAAACTAAAGAAACTAAAGAAACTAAAGAAACTAAAGAAGAACTAGAATTTTAGTATTTAGCTTTTAGTTATATAACATTAAGCATATACCGAGAATAGCCAGTTTTTTATTCTCGGTATTTTTGTCTTATTTTTACAATTACAATGATTCATTGTCTACCAATAAATCAAAAAAAATAAATTCCTATACATTTAATTTGGAGGATTATAAATGGCTCAGATAAGTGCAAAGCTCGTAAAAGAGCTTAGAGAAAAAACCGGTGCTGGAATGATGGACTGCAAAAGAGCTCTTACAGAAGCTGACGGCATAATCAGCGATGCTGTTGACGTACTAAGAAAATCAGGTATTGCTAAGGCTGAAAAAAGAGCCGGCCGCACAGCTAACGAAGGTACCGTCGCATCTAAAATAACAGACGAAGCAGGTGTTCTTGCTGAATTTCTGTGTGAAACAGACTTTGTTGCTAAAAATAAAAAATTTATTGCCTATGCTAACGAAATAGTTGAAAAAATAGACAAGATAGGCGAAGAAGGCGACCTGAGCGAGAAAATTAATGAACTTGAAAAAGATTCCATTATTTCTATGATTGCTACTGTCGGAGAAAACATGCAGTTACGCCGTGCTATTCGCTGGACAGGAAAATGCGCCTCCTATTTGCATATGGGCGGACGTATTGGTGTTATGATTGAAGTAGAAGGCGAAACAGACAAAACCGCACTAGCTGATATCTGCATGCATATCGCTGCGTTTAACCCGCAGTATGTATCACCTGATGAAATTCCAGCCACTGTAATTGAAAAAGAAAAAGAAATACATTCAGCTCAACTAGCAGGAAAACCTGCAGCGATGATTGAAAAAATACTTGTTGGAAAATTAGCTAAATGGTACAAAGAAGTATGCCTAAACAAACAGCCATGGGTTAGAGATGACAAAGTCTCTACGGAACAAGCTAATTCGAACATAAAAATTAAACGTTTTGTTCGCTGGCAGGTTGGAGAAGAATTATAGTCAGATTATCAATTTGATATTCTTTGTAGCCGGACATTTTTGTCCGGCTTTTTAGTTTCAAAAACCTGTTTTTAGTGTACAGAAA
>CAZVCD010000351.1:1410-2574 GCA_964625675.1 uncultured Victivallales bacterium
TTGATGAATCATATCAACAGATTATATATACATGTTCCTTTCTGCCAGAGCAAATGCGCGTACTGCGCATTTCATTCTCTCCCTATATCTGCGACAGATGGATTAGTTAGCAAGTATTTTGCTAAATTGGAAAAAGATATAAAAGAATCAAGCCACTTAGCCGCGCCATTGCAAAGCATATTTATTGGTGGAGGAACCCCATCACATCTGAGCTCTGAAAATATTGAAAAATTATTCGCTATTATATATAATAATTTTATCATTGCAGAAAAAGCTGAAATAAGCATTGAATGTAATCCTGAATCATTAACAGAAGAAAAAATCAATGTTATTGCAATTTTTGCAAATAGAATTTCCATCGGTATACAATCATTCAATGAAAAACACCGTTCAATTATCGGCAGAATTGGAAGTAATAAAAAAATAAATAAAATTATTGATACAATAATTAAATATAACATAGACAACATCTCAGCTGACTTAATTTACGGTATTCCTACACAAACAGTAAAAGATTGGAAAGAGGAATTAAACAGTGTTTTAAAATTACCAATAAAGCACCTTTCTACCTATGCCTTAACCATCGAAGAAGGTACAAAATTGTATTCATGCAATAACTTGAACTCTGCACCTGTAGATGATATTACAGCAGATATGTCGATTATTACTTCTGAAATATTATTAAACTCAGGTCTTTCCAGATATGAGATATCCAATTATTCTATGCCAAACTACGAGTGCATGCATAATCTAGACACATGGTTTGGTGGAAAATACTTGGGCTTTGGTCCAACTTCATCTTCATTCGACGGAAAATCCAGATGGACTCAGCCTAAGTTAGAAGAATGGTTAAAAGGTGTAAAACCTGAGCTAGACTTTTTATCCCCACAAGCAAGAACTATCGAAATTTTTATAATGGGATTACGTACAACCCGTGGCTGGATAATAGATCGTCGGGAAAATAAAAACATACTTCTTATTTCTCAGTTCCCTCACAACCTAGAATTTAAAATAGTGGAGTGGGAACAAATAGACAGAAAGCTTTTCAGTTTAAACAAAGCCGGTCTATTAAAAATAGAAAACGTTGATAGTAAAAGATCAAAAATATATCCAACAGACAAAGGATTATTGTTCTGGGACGAAATTGCCCTAGAGCTGATATAA
>CAZVCD010000352.1:0-2543 GCA_964625675.1 uncultured Victivallales bacterium
TACATAAGCAAGTCCTGATAAAGATTTGCTCTATAATATCTGGTGTCAGTTTCCCCTGAATTATAATTTTTGTTGATTTTATTCATAAAACTATATAATTTAATTGGCCTTTTATGCTATATAATATAGTGTGATATAAACATAGCGAATAGCCTCAAATTAATATATAGAAATAAAGCTTAGGGCTTTTAAGCTATAGTCGCTGTCGGTCATAACGCTCTATATAAAGTATATTATGATAATTTCGGCAATCACAGAATATTGGTAAGCACAAAAAGACGGTAAAGTATGAGCCGCAAATTCAATATAGAAAAAACTAGCTAAGGAGAAATAAAAAGACGAGCTACCTTCAGGTTATGAGCCGAGCTAAGCAAGAGCTGAAATAACCTCAAATTTTATCTTTTGAACTCAAATTTATCAAAAAAGCTCCGGGTCTGTCGCAGGTTGACAACGCTTGTCTTAACATGAAAGTACTACAAAAGTACTACACTTTCAATTTAGCATTATTGATAATAAACATTAGTTTTATAAAAAAAGCCCTTTTGGGCTTTGATTAGATTTTATCAAGGCTTAATTCCTTAATAGCTTTCTTTGCTGATTTAGAAATATTTTTAATCGTGGTTTTAAATTCATCTGCGTTGTTGCCCCAGGATTTGATATAAAGGTAACGATAAAATCATTATAGTAGAAAGGTCAAAAAATTATAAGGGAGTCCGAACCCTTCAAAAAAAAGTTGATATGAATTGTATGAGTTCTGATAATTGGCTGGCTTAATCACAAAAAAGTTATGTGTCATAAAGTTAAAAACTTTGTGACCATTAAGAGACAGGGGGGTTTCTTCTCTTTTGCTATAGGCAAAGGTCTTTTGAAGTATTTAAAAGTATTTTTCACCCTTAAAAACGGTTTTATTTCAAAAAAAAGGCCTATTATTTTTATTTATTAGCCTCAATAATGGTACCAATTATCCAAAAATGGCCTTTTTTTGAGGTAGGTAATTTAAAGGCAGTGTCAAAAAGTATGTGTCAAATAGCTTCAACAGTTTATATTTTGATGCCTTTAAGGCTATTAAAAGTAACTCATAGGAGCTATTTTTGCTGTTTTTATGCCGTTTTATTAAAAAGATAACTTGGTTAATATAACAACAGTAGAGCTGGGTATTTACAAAAAAATTTATTATTCTCATTAGAGTTATCATCATTGTTAATATGTTTATTTGTTATTCCTTGATATACTTTTCTTAGCGGGGATCGTTTTGGACGTTGAGGCAAAGGATTCGATTTTATCGAAGGCACTAGCCCCCCCCGATATTTTCAGTAACAGAAATCATATGGTTTTTGCTGATTTGAGCAGGAACGTTCCGGACGTCGGCAAAGGACTATTCGTCATGTTATGCGTTACTATAGTTCTTTAGAATTTTCTCCTGAGTCGGCGTAGCGGTGGATCGGAGTTCCTGCGACCTAAGAAGTATTTCTAGGGAAGATGAGGACTACTCCACCCTCTTGGTATGTGGAGTGCAACATTATTTAAATCATGTAAGGGAATTTTAACTCCCCTCACAGAACCGGACTTGCAATATGTGAACTTTTAGTTTTTTTGAGATGTTTCAGTAGGTTTGCGTGAGCCTTTATATTCGTTACCTGTTCCTGAAAACGTACTACCATCCGGCATTTTAGTCAGCCCAAATATCGAATTATTAAAGTTTGTTATCCCTTTGTTGCTAAGGTCGGCCCCGAGGAGCGAAGCGAAAAGAAAGCCAGTATTTTTTAAATCTGCGTTTTCAAACATGCTGGCTGTAAAGGAAGATTCAGTGAAAATTGCTTCTTCATAGTTTCCCTCTAGTATGACATTTATAAACTGGACACCATCAAGGCTTGCATTTGAGGCATTCATGATTAAATGACTAGAACAAATCACACTATCTCTCATATTACCTCTGTCGAAGACGCAACTCAGAAGGAGTATTTCACTAAGGTAAGCATTTGTAAAATCAGCATTTGAAAAATTTGTATCCGTAATCCTCGAATGATGCATATTGGCTTCTTTGAATATGGCTTTTTCGCAATGTGCATCCTTTATGTGTGTTTTATATAATTTAGAACATGTAAGGTCAGCTCCTGTAAGGTTAGTTCCGAAAAGGCGAGCCGAAGTAAGGTCAGCCCCGGTAAGGTTCGCCCTTGTAAGGTCAGTCCTTTTCATGTTGGCACTGATTAGGTCAGCCCCCGCAAGGTTAGAATTGCTAAGGTTCGCGTCTGTAAGGTTAGCCATTGTAAGGTCAGCGTTTGTAAGGTCGGCCCCGGCCAGGTTAGCTTGCTCAAGGTCAGCCCCCCGTAAGTTTTTATCGCCTTTTTTAGCCCTGTTGTAGTCAGTTTCATTATACGCATAAACACTGATTGAAAGACAGACGATCATAAGTGCAAATAGTATTTTTTTCATGACGTAATTTCCCCTTCAAGTTAAGTCTATTCTAAAATTTCACCCTAACAACATAAGGGTTCTTCTACGTTTTAATCAAAGGAATATAAGATTTTTCAAGACTTCATACT
>CAZVCD010000353.1:0-2517 GCA_964625675.1 uncultured Victivallales bacterium
TTTCTTCTTCCGCTGAAAGTTTGTTGTAGGACTTATTATCCATAGCAATTCCCTCTAAACACAATAAAAAGTTAAGCATTAAACCTATAGAGAAAACAATCATTCTATCATTACTCATTAATAGCCACTAAATTTTCAAGATAAATATTATTTTTGCTTGTCCCGCCATAGCCTCTGGCGAAGGCGGATCTTTTTACTTCTGTTTTAAATCATGATTATGTTGATTATGAAGAAGTTAAAAAGCAAATTCCTATACACTTAAAGATATTTTATACAAATCCTCTGCGATTTTTGTAATACAAACCGTAGGATTTTGAACATTGTCTTTGGTTAACATCAAATCGAAATACTCCCTCACTTTGAATGCTCCACATCGAATCTTTTTTTTACGTTGCGGTAAATCCATATTGGCATCTTTAAAGAGTTGTGATATTTCCTGAGGCGTAACTTTCGTATGGTCAGCCTTGCAGAGACAACTCAAAAATCCCTCTATTTGTTTTAATCTAGGAAGACCACAAAAGTCATCCGTCACAAGTTCCTTCAAAATATTTTCCGGTAATAAACTCATATTATCTTTCTATTTTTTATATTTAAATTTCCCTACCACGCCATTCGAAAATGATAAAATTCGCAAATAATACCTACTCGTAGGTAAATAATTCATCCATTAAATATTTTTTACCTGTAGATTTATTCAGTGCATTACGAACCTTGGATTTAACATTAGGAGTTAACCTTCTGCCTTTACATGCACGGGAAACCATCTTATGGGTAATATGCTCCCTTGAACTCTCTACAAGATCTTTTGCCTTGAGTTCATTATCCTTCATGATTTGCATGATTGGCTGCTCTCCAAAGTTACGTTCAATATCAATGTTCATATTAGAAATCCTTCTTCAAATATTTTTTATGAACTCTTTTGGATTCTCTTTGAATGCTTCAATACACTTAAGACAGATGCAGGCTTTACGTTTTTTGTCTTCCGGTACTAGATCTAGAAGCTCCTGCGGTACTTTAACTTTAAGACACCAGCATGTTTTTTCGCTATGAGCCATGCAGTTATTCTCAGCATAACATATTGGACATATATTATTAATCATTTTTTGCCTACTAAGCTGTTAACTTATTTCTTCTTTAAATTATATTTATGTTATTGTTTATTTTTTGTATTTCAAGTTAGAATAACTTCTATTTGGGATCAAGATACTTCAGTTATTATTTTAGTAAATTAAGAATACCAATACTCAACCACGGAACGTAGGTAACAAGGACCACCACAACCAGAAGTATCAATAGGAAAGGAATAGCGTAGCGGGCAACCCGCATAAGCGATTTATCAAAACGGAACGCGGCAAGAAAAAGATTCATTCCAACCGGAGGGGTTAAATAGCCTAATTGTAAATTGACTAGAAAAATAATCCCCAGGTGTATTGGCGAAATACCAAATGCCTCTGCCATAGGTAAAATTAAAGGTACTACCACAATCAGAGCCGAATAAATATCCATCATGCATCCAACAAGAATCAAAGCCAGATTGAGAAGAAGAAGAAATTTCCAGCGTGAATCCAAATGCAGAACAGCCCATTCTGCTGCACGGGCCGGTATTTCGGCATCAACAAGATAACTGGTTAATCCCATTGCAACACCGAGTACAATCAGTACTCCTCCAACCAGCACAGCACAATTTACCAATAGCATAAATAATTTTCGAAAGTCTAAATCGCGATAAACACAAGTTTCAATGATTAACGTATACATTACCGTCAATGCCGCCGCTTCAACCATTGTACAAAACCCACCAAATATACCAACCAGTGCAACAACAGGAATCATCAGTTCCCATTTAGCCTGCCAAATAGCACTCAATACTTTTTTAATCTCAAAAGGGATTTTTGCTGCATCCTTACGATTTTTTCTCCCATCCCAAAGACACATAAAACAAATCGGAAGAACCATCAGTGCCCCCGGAACTATCCCGGCTTTAAACATATCAATTATAGACACCTGAGCAATAACAGCAAAAAGGATTACAACTAAACTTGGAGGAAATAACAATCCAATACTTCCGGTAGCAGTCAATAGACCAACTGAAAACCGTTCACTGGATCCACTACCACGTAATACAGGAAGCAACAATCCCCCCAAAGCCAGTATTGTAATACCGGATGCACCGGTAAAAGTAGTAAAAAATGCACAAAGCAAAGTTATCGCAACAGCAGTTCCTCCTGGAAACCAACCGAAAAGAGATTGAAAAACTTTAACAAAACGCTCACTGGATTTACTCTCAGATAACAAAAAACCCGCGAGAGTAAACAGAGGAATAGTGGGAAAAACCGGAGAAACAACTATACGATACATTTCTGTAGGAATTGCTGCTGTAGTAACACCATCGGCCCAGAACAGTAATAATGCTGCACCACCAAGAAAAACAAAAATAGGCGCACCAAAAACAACAGAAACAAGCAATACTGCAAATCCTAGATAAATTAAATTCGTTGGGGGCATTGGAAATATAAT
>CAZVCD010000354.1:0-2502 GCA_964625675.1 uncultured Victivallales bacterium
GTAATCAGTATTTAAAAGAGTTTCATAACCTTCACGTCCACCCCAGAACACATAATTTTGTCCGCCGAGTTCTTTTGTCGCATCCATAGCATTTTTTACCTGAGCTGCAGCATAAGCGACTACATGTGCATCTGGATTGCTGGCAGCACCATGAGAAAAACGAGGATGAGAAAATGCATTTGAAGTACCCCAAAGAAGTTTAACTCCTGTCTGAGTTTGAAGTTCTTTTGCCATAGCCACAATAGTCTGCAAATTTTTACATTTTTCACTGAAGCTAACTCCATCGGGAGAAATATCTATGTCATGGAAGCACCAGTATGGATTGCCGAGCTTTGCAAAAAATTCAAATGCGGCTTCCATTGTAATTTTGGCTTTATCCATATCATTGTCATACTGATTCCATTTACGCTGCCAGACCGGTCCGCCAAACATATCAGCACCGTTTCCTTTTAATGTGTGCCAGTAGGCTACAGCAAATCTTAAGTGTTCTTTCATTGTTTTGCCGACGACGATTTTGTTTTCATCATAATGCTTGAAAGCTAATGGGTTTGTTGAATTTCTTCCTTCGAAAGGAATTACGCTTGTTACATTTGGGAAATAAGTGTTTGTCATTTTAATACTCCTAATCTATAATTAATAATCTTAAGGATTTCACCTCTCCTAATTTTTACATAATATACAATAAAGCTTTTCTTAAGTTTTGCTGTTTAATAAAATTATTCAATAAAGTTTTACAAAAAAAAGATTGAAGATAGTGATTTAGAATCTTTTTTTTTTGAATAGGCTCTAATCACTGTTGCATTCACAAGCCTATATTGGAGAATTGTTTTGCTGTTCCCATGTGCCGAGATCTTTAAGCTTTACGCCTCTTTTGAGATTAAACTCAATTTCTTCAAGAGAGACACCTTTAGTTTCAGGTACAAAGAACTTAAGAAACAGTATGGCTAATATGCAAAATCCTGCAAAAACAAAAAATATTGAATAGTTCCCGTAATCATGCATAAATGTCAAAGCATTACCCATTACAATTCCTGCAAAAGTCCAGTTGACCATAGTAGTAATGGTCATACCGATTTCCCGCCCTTCAATTGGAAAAATCTCTGAACACATAAGCCAGGCACCAGGGCCCCAGGAAAAAGCAAAACCAATAATATAAACTATTGCAGAAACTAAAAGAGTGGTTTTAGCTACAGGACTAATCAATGAAGGATCAGTTACATTTCCAATTGCTAAAAAGGCTAATCCTGCTGAAATCATCGAAACACACATTACTATAGCTCCTGTATAAAGGAGTTTTTTGCGTCCCCACTTTTCTACCAGCCAAATAGCAGGAATTGTAAAAATCATAAAAACTGTTGGAACTGCCATCATTGCCATTATCCCCTTCATCCCCGCATATCCGAATATTGTAGGTGCGTAATAAATCATCAGATTTATTCCTACCAGTTGCTGAAACATCTGAAGAAGAATTCCAACAATAAGAATTTTCAAGAAGTATCTTTTAAAAAAAATTCCACTAAAAGTGGATGAAGAGCTACCGATAGCTTTTTCAATCTCTTTTATTTCTAAATTAATTTCATCTTCTGAGTTGAGAGTTTTTTTAAGAACTTTAAAAGCTTTGTCTTTCTTCCCTTTAAGCATGAGCCACCTAGGACTCTCAGGCAAAAAGAAAGAACCAATGAACATTATCGAAGCAAATAACACTATTACAGTAAACATCATGGTTAGACTTACAGTAGGTGCAATAAAAATTTTGACAATAAATACATTTGATAGAGAAATTAAAAAAATACCAACAGTAATCATTAATTGAAATAAAGTTCCCATTGAACCGCGAATAGCAGATGGTGCTGTTTCAGACAGATAAAGGGGAACAATAAAGGATGCAACACCAACAGCAAATCCTAAGCCAAAACGACATGCGCTTAATATAGCCATAGGAGGAAGCATAGCTGAAATAGCAGACATAGCGACAAACATGAATCCCCCAAATACAAGACTCTTTTTTCGTCCGAAAAATCTAGCAAAAAAGCCTGAAAGCAGAGCTCCGATAACACCGCCGGTGGCAAGAATAGCTGAATAGCTTTCTCCTCCTTCTACTCCAATATGATATACTTTTTCTATAGTTGGAAGAGAGTTAGCAATAAACCCCTGATCCAATCCAAACAGTAGCCCTCCCAAAGCTGCAATAATGCATACTAAAAAAACAATTGTTTTGTAGCCAGTATGCTCCAACGAATTCATTTCTCTTTTCATAATAAACTCCTTTATTTAGTTTTGTTATATTGGGGTTCTGTGCATAAACTGACAGAATAGTACGGTTTGAGGACAATTTAGCCTCAAAAAAACCCTAATTTTATTTTTCAGAATTTAACTCATTCTGAAGGATACTGATCATTTCAAAAATTTCAATTTTTTGAACTCTTCTTCTAAAATCATACCTTCCATTCATGTTAATATGAAACCATGCAATTGGTAAAATATTTTTGATTTTTTCTTTAG
>CAZVCD010000355.1:0-2497 GCA_964625675.1 uncultured Victivallales bacterium
ATGCATTACGCCACAGAAGGCTGGAATTTTAAAATAGTTGATGAAAGCAGTGAACTGTCTTTAGGCAAAAATACTCTTAAATTCATAAATACTCCTATGGCTCACTGGCCGGAATCAATGATGACTTATGTCGTTGAAGAAAAACTGCTTTTCTCAATGGATGCATTTGGTCAGCACTATGCAAGTTCCGGTAGATTTGATCACGAGGAATTTCTCCCTGATGTACTTGATGAAGCAAAAAAATATTATGCAAATATTATTATGCTTTACGAGGGGCCTGTAGCAGCAGCTCTTCAAAAAGCATCAACTATTGATATTGAAATGATTGCTCCAAGTCATGGTGTGATCTGGACAAAAAATATTTCTGACATTGTCAATTGTTATAAAAAATGGATGGTAACCAAAGCTACTTCTAAAGTTTTAATCTTCTTTGATACAATGTGGAGAAGTACTGCAATGATGGCTGATGCTATATATGAAGGAGCAAATATCGAAGGTGTTGACGTTAAAAAATATGATCTTAAATTCACAAATATTACAGAAATTGCCACTGAAAGCATCGACTGTGCAGCCATTGCTGTAGGTTCTCCTACATTAAATAAAGGTTTAATGCCAAAGGTTGCAGAAAGCTTGACTTATCTTAAAGGTCTATCTCCGAAAAATAAAGCAGCAATAGCATTTGGCTCTTACGGATGGGCAAAGAAGGGCGGTCAGCACCAGGTCCTTGATTACTTAAAAGACATGGGTTGTGAAATACTTTTAGAAGAACCCATTGTATCTCAATTTGTGCCAACAGAAGAGATCCTTGAAGAATGCAGAAAAGCAGGAAAAATGCTTGCTGAAAAAGCTTTAAAGGCAAAATAACCCCTTATCTACGAAGTTCACAAAAAATAACTTAAGTGGACTTCGTGGTAACATGTGGATTATTGCAATGAAAATCACATACAAAAAGCTTGAGTCTCTTTATGCTAAGTATAACAAATATTGTTATATCCATCCTGATCCTTTGGAGTTTGTCTACAGCTATAAAGAAGACAGGGATAGGGAGATTGCAGGCCTATTGTCAAGTTCACTTGCTTACGGTAATGTAAAACAGATTCTTAAAAGTGTATCAATTATTCTGGATAAAATGAATCCATCTCCATACGCCTACATAGTATCGAATAACTTAAAGACCTTTGCAGCAGATTTTCAAGGATTCAAACATCGCTTTACTACAGATTCAAATATTGTAAACCTGCTTTGTGGTATTAAAAATGCTCTGGAAAAATTCGGATCGTTGAAAGAATGTTTCGCCTCTGAATACCATATTGAAGACAAAAATATTATTCCTGCCTTAATAAAATTTACAGAAAATATGTCTGTTTACTTTCCAGATAATAAATCCTACCTACTGCCCTCCCCTAAAAACGGAAGTGCCTGTAAAAGATTAATGCTTTATCTTCGCTGGATGATTAGAAAAGATGAGGTAGATCCGGGGTGTTGGAGTAATATAATATCACCTTCAAAGCTTATAATTCCTCTCGACACTCATATGCATCAAATAAGTAAAATTTTTGGATATACAAAAAGAAAATCTGCAGATCTAAAAACAGCAGTCGAAATAACTAAAAATTTCGTTGCTTTAAACTCCTCTGATCCAACAAAATATGATTTTGTTTTAACAAGATTTGGAATTAGGGATGAACTTTCATACAAAAATATTTCTCAATAACTAATATTTGCCTTACTCCTCATTAATAGGTTAACTATTGCATGCATAGCTAAAATATGATATAATTAATATTCAAAGTTATTAATGTAGTATCATTTGTACAAGTTGGGATAATTCAAGAATGAACCTTATAAAATCACAACTATTAAAAAGATCCTTTTTCAAATCATTAATAGCCATTATCTTGTTTTATTCACTAATTTATATAAATGCATCTGATAACGATATAGTATTGCACTCTGCAAGTGAACTTGACTATCCTCCTTTCTGCATGGTAACAAAAGATGGCAAAGCCGACGGCTTTTCTGTAGAGCTACTAAAGTATGTCGCCAGCATAACTGATATGGAAATATCATTTAAAGTAGGCCCATGGGCTGAAATCAAAAATGAACTAAAAATGGGGGAACTTGATGTTCTTCCTCTTGTTTCATATTCAAAAGAAAGAGCGCAGTGGTTCGATTTCACTGCTCCTTATCTTGTATTATACGGTGGAATATTTACTAGAAAAAATAATACTACAATTAGTACTGAAAAAGACCTTTATGGAACAGAAGTTATTGTTATGGAGGGTGACTCAGCACATGAATATGTATTTAAGAATAAATTAACAGATAAGATAATAACAGTTAAGTCGTATACTGAAGCTTTTAAAATGCTGGCTGCAGGCAAATATGATGCTGTTGTTGTACAAAAATTAGTAGGACTTCAAATCAAAGACAAACTTGGGCTGAATAATATTAAACTCGTAGGAAAACATCAAAATATTATAGAAGATACACTTAA
>CAZVCD010000356.1:0-2484 GCA_964625675.1 uncultured Victivallales bacterium
TTTATCAAGGGGTAAGTGTCTCACTTTCATTGACACAGAGGGGTTTATATAATGATGGACTACAATTATCGTGATATACGATTGTAAAATTTCCACTCTTTAATAATTTTACTATTTCTTCATCTTTCATATCTTTTATATTTAATATTTATTTTCTATTTATCATTGATAGGGGCGCGTCTGACTGGGACCTGAAGGGCATCGAAAGCGATTCCCCTTGACTTTTGTCCCATTTTATGTATGACTTCAAAAGCTTCATAAACATCGCTGAAAAATAAATAGGGTTTATACAGAAACTGTATGCTGACATGCCGGAGACAAATTTGGGTAGCCGGTTAACAATTGCTCAAGAAGGGAGGCAATCGTTATGAAAAAATCTGTTATGTTTTTGTTTATGATTTTCATTTTTTTTATTGTAGCTGCAAATTCAACCTGGGGAGAAGAGAATTGTTATGAACTCGGATATAGATACGGCTTATGCGGCACCAAAAGCATGCATGGAATACCGTGCAAACCTGAAAATGATATTGTCCTACCCAAAAGATGTCGTGGAAAAACAGAAACAAATAGGGGAATAAAAGCTGGAACAAAAGCGGTTTATGATACCCTAAATTTGGACACAAGCCACTCAAGTTCACCTTCATCACTCAATATGCTTACTATGCCTGTTGATGTCCTCAAAAAACGGCTCACGGGTAAAACTAAGAGTGAAGTAAAAAGCTTAGCCGGTAGTCCAAATAGAACTGGGGATTTTGCTGGTTATAAATGTTGGATATACGGGAATACACATACCTCCAAAGATCGAGGAATTGTATTTGATGGAGAAAGAGTCTTAACGGTAACTGAATACTGAGGTTAATTTTAAACTTTTATGCTGGCTTGCAGAAGCACGCTGGTTTTTCAGTTTTCTCACCGCTTCATCTGAATAAGCAAAGTGGCTTACGGTTTCAGCAACTCGTGCCTGCTGCTGGCTTCTGCGTTAACTGTCAAAGAACATTCAATTGGTTGTAATCCACATCTTCGGGGCTTGGTATTGTGAGACTTAATCGCTCCCCGGCAAATCTGTTAATTCAATTTACCTTTATAAGTATCAATTATTTTTTCCATTTCCATATCTCTAAACATTTCAAATTCTGTTTTTGTGCTATAATTTTGTTCCCAATATCTAAATAAAATTGCTCGTAATCTGCTACTTGGTGATTTTTCGTTTACTTTTATATCTGCTTGACTTTTAGGAATATCCTTTTCTTTAAGTGCGTTTTCAGCGAAAACCAACCAACCCTCAGATTTTCTTAATTTAAAAAGTTGTAATTCTTGCTCGGGCTCAAGTTCCCTTGCAACATAAACTATAAGTTTTAAAGTTTTATCAGCTAAAGTTTCAATTTTAGCTATTTGGGCTGGTGTTTGAAACATTTGGATTATAGTTATAAATCTTATCAGCTATTTGTCTAATTTTAGCTTTTCAAATTCAAGAGGTTGCCTTGGTATGCCAGGTTGTTCAGTTTTAAGCAATGAATCAATATCGAGTGTCCCATTTGGTTTAAAAGATAAGCTAGGAGGCGTTTTCAGGGTATCATACAATTGAATTTGAGGAAAAGGGGCTAAATAACATTCTGTCTCTATTTTACTCTGTAATGCAGTGAGAATATCAGTGTTTTCTTTAAGCCTTGTAAATATCTTTTTGTTTTCGGACTTAATAAAGCCACCTATGGTTTCTGTTGTATCTAACTGACTTATTAGATTATGAATACGGTTAGAAGTCGAAAATGAAAAATAAAAAGAGGAAAAAATAGTAAATGCAATACCAACTGCGGCAAAAATAATACCAATATATCCAAAACGGAAATTAATTTTTAAACTCTCTTTAAGATGCTTCTCCACCGGATCAATAATTTCACTTTGAATTTGGGATTTAAACGGCATTAAATCATCAATTCTATTAAGAGCAGAGACGGTACCCTCCAGACTATCAAACAATTCTTGGTACTTTTTAGAACTAAGGTCCTCAGATATTTTGGCTATGCAATCATGTAAGGAATTTACTGCATCCTTTATGTTTGAATCATTATATTTCGGCTTTTTTTCCATCTCTCTGCCCTCCCTTCAGATTGTCAAGGTTTTATATCACAAAACTGGTCTTTTATCAACTAATCCTGCCAATGAATAAATCAAATATGGGGCGTGCGTTTATATTCAGTTTTCCGTCTTTAACTGTGCCGTAAAAATATTGGAGCGATTATACTGGTGTGGATACGGACGGTGATGGTATAGGCGACACAGCGTACTACATCGGAACGGGTGGCATTGACCATTATCCGCTGATGCAACCCAGACTGGCGGTGGCTACAACGGCAATATCGTCGATAACCTCAAACAGTGCGTCAAGTGGTGGGAACGTCATCTCCAATGGTGGCTCTTCCATAACGGCTAAGGGTGTCTGCTGGAGCACATCTACCAATCCAACCACCAGTGACAGCCATACCT
>CAZVCD010000357.1:0-2481 GCA_964625675.1 uncultured Victivallales bacterium
AACTCAAGAAGCTCTGCTTCAAGTGTAATACGTTCAAGAAGATCATCCAGGCCTTTTCCAGTCGTGGCAGATAACTTTACTGTGCCAACTTCGCCGCCCCAATCTTCACTCATTAGTTCGTTCTGCTGCATATGCAAAAGTACTTTATCTGGATCTGCAGATGCTAAATCTATTTTGTTTATCGCAACTATAATAGGTACCCCAGCGGCTTTAACATGATTCATGGCCTCTACCGTTTGCGGCATAAAACCGTCGTCAGCAGCAACTACGAGAACAGCAATATCAGTAACATTTGCGCCTCTAGCTCTCATAGCTGTAAAAGCTTCATGTCCCGGGGTATCTATAAATACAATCTTTTTCCCTGCATGTTCTGTAACAGATGCCCCTGTATGCTGGGTGATTCCTCCGGCTTCGCCTTTGACAATATTTGTTTTTCTTATCGCGTCCTGAATAGAAGTTTTTCCATGGTCTACATGCCCTAGAAACGTTACGACAGGAGGCCTTTCGACAAGATCTTCCGGATGATTTTCTATATACAGACTCTCTGCTTCTATCTCTTCATCTTCTTTAACGCTTTTTTGGTGTGTTTCTTTCTCTCTTTTATCAACTACTAGAGAAAATCCAAAACTTTCACAGAGTTTTTCCGCTATTTTATTTTCTACAGTCTGATTAATTGAAGCAAGGACATTCAATGCCATTAACGCTTTAATAATTTCAGTTGGTTTTTTATTCAAAACATCAGCTAAATTTTTGACAATAATTGGAGACTTTAACTGAACCTCTTTTTCACAGCTCTCCTCTGTCTTTTCAGCAAGAACAGGGCTTTGAACCGATTTTTTCGCTACAGTTTTTCTTTTACTTGCTCCACCGGAACGTATATTTGTTTTCTTTTTATTTACCATCAAAAATTTTCCTGTCTATTTTAGTTTCATCAAGATAAATCTTGTTTTTATCATTTTATTTAGTTACGTTACTTAATATTGTTGACTATAAATAAGTTAAAAAGCAAATTCCTGTACACTAAATACACCTATTTGAAAAATATCAAGTTTAAGGATAGTTAGCATAACTATTCCTTTGCCAGTGAACTCAGTATAATTTCAACATCATTTTCTTCTATATTATCTATCGCTAAAAGGTCTTCTCTACTTGTTTCTTTTAATCCTTCAATTGTTAATATACCGTTATTTACAAGGATTTTTGCTGTAGCTTCTTCAATATTAAGCTTTTCGGCCAAAGCAGAAACGGTTTCTTTAAGCTTTGCTTCAAAAGCACTTTCGTCGTCTTCCGCTGAAATAATATTCACTTTCATGCCTAGCAACTGTCCACATAATCTTACATTCTGCCAGCTTTTGCCTATAGCCAGACGTATTTGGCTTTTATCAACATAGACATCTACAACATTTCTGTCTTTATCTACTTTTACTGATTTAGGTGTAGCAGGCTGCATTGCGTTAATAACATAGTTTTGTATATTTTCATCATAACGAACAATATCAATTCGTTCGCCGCCAAGTTCAATTGAAATATTTTTAACACGACTACCCCGCATTCCAATACAGGCTCCAATTGGGTCTACTCTTGGATCATTGCTTATAACTGCTATTTTAGAACGTATACCTGGATCTCTTGCTACTCCTTTAATCTCAACAACACCATCACTAATTTCAGTAACTTCTCTTTCAAAAAGCATTTTTAGAAATTTGCGACTTGAACGTGTTAAAATCAAACTTGGCCCTGCCCCACTTGTATTGATATCAATAAGTAGTGCATTTATTCTGTCACCAACCATATAATTTTCTGAAGAAATCTTGTCCTTATTAGACAGTATTCCCTCAGTTCTCTGAAAATTTACAATAATATTACCAGACTCAAACCGATTTATACTGCCACTTACTATTTTCCCTATGTAGTCGCTGTATTCATCAAAGACTTTGGCTTTTTCAGCCTTCCGCAATTGCTGCATCATAGTCTGCTTGGCAGTTTGTGCTGCTATTCTGCCAAATTCTTTATATGGAATATTTTTTACAATAGTCTCACCAACGGCTGCATCTTCAGATATTTCCTTGGCTTCATTAATATTAATTTGTTCGCCGTGTGTTTCTCCTTCTACAACGTCAAACTCAACCCATGCAGTAATTTTCCCTGTGTGTTTATTAACATTAACTCCAAAATTTTTCCCGTATTCAATGCTTTTTCTTCCTGCAGAAACAAGTGAATTCTCTATTGCATCAATCAGTTCATCGCGACTTATACCGCGTTCTTGCTCAATATATTCTAATAAACTCAAAAGTTCGTTAACAGCCATTTTAATCTGTTGCTCCTTAGTAAAAAGCTTTAAAGCTTTAAATGTACACAATATATAAAAAAAATAAGTGGGCTTGGACCCACTCGGACAACCACAAATCATTTATAATGCTGACTACTATAATAGCTATCATTTCCATTACAATAAGAAAAACACTTGATTTTTTTAAATTT
>CAZVCD010000358.1:0-1179 GCA_964625675.1 uncultured Victivallales bacterium
CCATCCCCTGAAGTTCTCTCAAATTTCCCGGAAAAGAATAAGAGCAAAGTAAATTAATCAGTTCAGGATGATATGCCGGTTTCTTTTTCCCTAAGTCTTTTGATGCCAGTTTGAGAAATTCATTAAACAACAGAGGTATATCGTCAAGACGCTCTCTAAGCGGCGGGATATCAAACTGATGCATGGATAAACGATAATAAAGGTCTTTACGAAATTTTCCCTGCATAATCTGTTCCTGTAAGTCTCTGTGAGTAGCAAGAACTATTTTCGCGTTTGTACGTTTTGTTAAATCGGTACCCAGAGGTGAGTATTCTCTTTCCTGCAGTAAACGAAGCAGTTTTACCTGTGAAGGAATGCTCAGGTCTCCTATTTCATCCAGAAACAGCACTCCGTTCTGTGCTTTCGAAATCAATCCGCCGCGTGATTCAGAGGCTCCGGTAAATGCACCTTTTTTATGGCCAAAAAGAGTATCAGCAAACATATTATCGTCAAGTCCGGCTGTGTTGGCAGGAACAAATTCTCCACTGCATCCGCTAAGTTCATAAATAGCTTTGGCAAACAGTTCTTTCCCTGTTCCGGTTTCCCCGGTAATAAGAATCGGCTGTGAACTCAATGCAATAACCTCACAGTAACGAAAAATATATTTCATTTTATTATTATTCGTCATAATAGAGGAAAAAGCTTTGTTTTTTATAGGAACATCAGTAAACAGCTGCTTTTTAAGGTTGAGATTTTCATTTAGAATTTCATAACTGTCAAGGGCGTTATTTATGGTATGTATAAAGGTATCTCTTTCAACAGGCTTAACAATATAGCTGTATGCGCCCTTTTTTATACATTTCACTGCAGAAGATACATCATTGAGTCCACTCGCAATAACAACAGGAATTTCTGGATAATCCAGCATAATCTGTTCAAGCAGTTCATCTCCTCCTATATGCGGCATAACCATATCAAGCAGAATAAGGCCGATTTCTTTTTGCTTTAGTATTCCAAAGACCTTTCTTGAATCATCACAAATAACGACATTATTAAATCCGGCAGAAGATAAAGTGACTTTAAAAGTTTTTAATATTTCCGGATTATCGTCAACAATTAAAATAGGCTTGGAAGGATCTGGTTTAAGATTTTCTGCCATTATTTTTCTTTCTCGATACTCGATGTTAGATGCTCGATACT
>CAZVCD010000358.1:1279-2453 GCA_964625675.1 uncultured Victivallales bacterium
GTCTACGATCTACGGCCTTCAGTCTTGGAGTCCTGTTTTCTTAAGTCCTCGACAATACTTTTAATACGCAGAGAACTATTCTCAATTCCTTCTATTAGCTCCGGAAGAATGGAACAGGCATGTTCAAATGGCATACCGGCAATTGTATAATCTTCAAGCTCTTCGGAATATTCTTTTAACATTGAAACAACGTCATTCCAGGCAGCTTTAATAATCGGAGTATTAAGCATAATGGTATGATTCATGTTATTTATGCTATGCGCTGTTTCGGCAAAAGAAATATCAGGTTCTTTCATACTGTCAGCGGGCTGGTTAGTATTATTCATATCTATTATTATCCCATGTTTGTATATGCTGGATGTTAAATACATCGTTAATTATAGAGTGAAAACACACTAAAACCACTCTGCTTTGAGTATTATTGCATAAATTAATGTTCCTTAAAAAGTATTTTTGAAACATCATGCTAGTTCTTTAATCAATTAATGGGTTTAATTTACAAATGGTTGGTTTCACTTGTGCATTTCTTTTATTGTATGTTACCACCATTATAGTTTTATCTTCTATTGCATATCTTTATCTTTTCCTGTAGGCCTTTGCAATGCTTAATGATGCATTCGAAGTCTGCCAGCTTTCGGAGCTCAAAATACTTGTATTTGTCAGTTTTTTCTGGTATGTAACATTGTCGCGACTACGAGAAAAGCCATAAAACTGTTTTTGATATTCTTCTGACTTGTTAAGGTTGGACTCAGCAAGTTTGGCTCCTCTTTTTGCTCGCCTAGAGCCAGAATTTTATCAGGTATACGAGTGTAGTTAGATCAAAATAAGTAAATGCAGAAACCTTTCAGAGGAACCCCCCTGAAAGGTTCACTCTATCATCTTTTTGTCACTGATATTGGAGAAATTTTATCAATTTTATTTTTTGTGGATTTTGAGTCAATTAGCTTTTTTAGTTCATTGGTAACTTCAGCCTGTTTTCTGATTTTATCATTCAATTCATTTTGTTTTTTTATCAGAGCTTCGTTCTGTTTAATAAGCGTGTTCATTTTCTGAGCAGAGTTGTTTATATCTTCAGCACCTTTACTTATCATTTCTGCATATTTTTGATTATTTTTGCTAACAGCATTTTTGTAGTCAATAATTCTCTTTTCCATTTCTACATATAAAGGTTTTA
>CAZVCD010000359.1:0-2452 GCA_964625675.1 uncultured Victivallales bacterium
AAAATTGAATACCATAACTAACGAAATTATAAATTTAAAAAACCAAGGCATAAGTGTTGACGAATTAACTAAAAAGATGGAAAAAGATTACCGCCCTGTATATTTCCCTCTTTTAAAACTGCTTAAAAAACATTTAGCGGAACACTCCCAATTACAAAAAGAAATGGAATCAAATCTAACTAAAGTATTTAATAGAAGTGTTAAAATTATTACAATAACGATTTTTATAACATTAGTTTTAGCAATTGGAACAGGATTATTGATCTCCCGTTCAATCTCTCGCCCCATCCTTAAACTCAAAACAGCCGCGGCTGAAATAGGTCATGGTAAACTCGATACGGTCATAGATATTAAATCAAACGATGAGATTGGGATACTTGCAAGGTCAGTCGAAGAGATGGCTGCAAATCTTAGCAGAACCACCACTTCAGTAACAAATCTCGAGAATGAAATTACAAAACGAAAGAAAGCTCAGGAACAGCTTGAAGTTTTTAAATATTATTTTAATTCTTCCATACAGGGTTTTGGTTACGCCACCCTTGACACAAAGGCTATTTTAGTCAATGATACATTACTCAAGCTTCTTAGTCTTAATTCTAAGGAAGATATTATCGGTAAATCTTTTATGCTTTATTATACTGATGAGAGTAAAATTAAACTGGAAAATGAAGTTATTCCACTAATTCTAAATGAAGGATCATGGTCGGGTGAACTGGATATGGTACAAACAACAGGAAAAATTATTTTTACCCATGAATCTCTTTTCCTTATCAGAGACAATGAAGGCAATCCCAACTATATAGCTGTTGTAATTACGGATATAACCGAACGGAAAAATTATGAACTTAAACTTCAAAACAACGCTGAAGGAGAGCAGGCTAAAAACGAAGAACTTCAGACAACGAATGAGGAGCTTGTTAAAACCTATGGTGAACTTCATGAGAGTAATGAAAAATATAAATTGCTGTCTGATGCAGTTGCCTATTCCATAAATGCAGTGGCGATAACCGATCTGAGCGGTAAATTTACTTATATAAACCCGAGTTTCGAAAAAATGTTCGGATATTCGTCAAACGAAGCAGTCGATATGACAATACCGCAATTTCTGCCTAAAAAGGAATTTAAAAAGTTAACGGAAGAAATTCTGCCGGCTGTTAAAAAGAAAGGCGGATATGTCGGTGAAATTGTTTGTATGAAAAAAGATAAATCAGAATTTACGGTATCATCAAGCACCAGCCTTATCAAAGACATAAACGGTAAGCCAACCGCAATGATGGGTTCGTTCATTGATATTACCGAGCAGAAACAGGCGCAGAAAGAGGCGGGGGAAACCGTCGTGGCTGTAGCGGCCGCCGAAGTTGAGAGAGCAAAGGCAAAAGAATTGGGAAAAGCTTATATCCAACTGGAGAAGATTCAGAACGCCAACATTAATATTACAGCAGATTTGGACAGGCGCCGCATTGCAGCTATCTCCGCCGCCGAATCTGAGAAGAAAAAGGCTGATGAGCTGGCAAAGGCATACAGAGAACTGAGAGAGGCTCAGGCTGTAATTATACGTTCAGAGAAACTTGCTGCCATAGGGCTGATGAGCTCAAGTATTGCGCATGAACTCAGGAACCCTTTAGGAGTGATGAAAAACACAGCCTACTACCTAAATATGTTAGATGTTAGTAAAAACCATCCGGATGTTAAGGAGAATCTGAATGTTCTCACCTTTGAGATAGAGCGATCGGATAAAATTATAACCGACCTTCTGAATTTTACGCGTACAACGAAACCGGCTCTGCACCCGGGTAATATCAATTTTATTGTTAAAGATATATTAAATAAAGTAAAGATTGAATCCGGAATAAAAGTAATTACTGAATTAGGAGATGCCCTGCCGGACATAGAGATGGATGGCCAGCAGATTCAGCAGGTGTTTTATAATATAGCAACAAATGCTGTACAGTCTATGAAAAAGGGAGGAAGGCTGGTGATTAAGACCGGTTTAAAAGAGGGGTTTTTAGAGGTTTCTTTCGCTGATACCGGATGCGGGATTTCCAAAGATGATCTTGCTAAAGTTTTTGAGCCGCTCTTTTCCACCAAAACCTACGATATCGGACTGGGCCTTTCTTTATGCTCAATGCTGATTGAAGGCCACGGCGGCAAAATAAAAGTTGAAAGCGAAGTGGATAAAGGAACTACTTTTACTGTAAAACTACCTGCAACCGCAGAGAACGCCAAAATCGCAAAGACGCAAAATGGATAAAAAGGAATTGATTTTTTAATAGAAGATTCGTTAGCGCTTTAGCGCTTGCAATGGAGGTAAAATGATGAAAAAAAACAGAGTCTTAATAGTTGATGATGATAAGAATTTCCGCGATTCCTTATCGAAGGTGCTGACTAAAAAGGGGTATAGAACCACAATAGCGGAAAGTGGATTTATTGCCCTGGAGTTAATAAAAAAGGA
>CAZVCD010000360.1:0-2446 GCA_964625675.1 uncultured Victivallales bacterium
CCGTGGAAAACAAAGTTAACAGGATTTTTTCCTGTATTAAGTTTTTTCTGTATGTATTCCTGTGAATGTTGAAGAATTTCAGGAGTTAATACAACATTACCAGGTTTATAAACACCATGAACATTACCAAAAGAAGCTGCTATTGTAAAATTAGGACTTATTTTGCTTAATTTTTCGAATGCAAGACATACGTCTTCAGGTTGTGTATAAAGAGCAGAATTGTCCATGCTTGTATTATCAACACCGTCTTCTTCTCCGCCAGTACAGCCAAGTTCGATTTCAAGTGTCATACCTATTTTGCTCATTCTTGCAAGATGTTTTTCTGCAACAGCAATATTCTCTGCAAGAGGCTCAATAGAATAGTCAAGCATATGTGAACTGAATAAAGGTTTACCAAACTGCTTAAAATGTTCTTCGCCTGCTGTGATAAGTCCATCTACCCATGGGAGAAGTTTTTTTGCACAATGGTCAGTGTGAAGAATAACAGGAATACCATAATGTTCTGCTAAAAGATGAACATGCTTTGCACCTGCAATGCTCCCAAGTATTGCTGATTTCTGATCTTCATTTGATATGGCTTTTCCTGCTAAAAAAGAACCGCCACCATTTGAAAACTGAATAATTACAGGAGAATTAACTTTTTTTGCAACTTCCATTACAGCATTAACTGAATCTGAACCAACACAGTTCACTGCAGGAATGGCAAAACCTTCCTCTTTAGCAATTTTGAAGATTTCCTGTAGGGCTTCACCAGATGCTACTCCAGGTGCGACTTTATCAAGAACTTTAGTTCCCATAACAATAACCTCCGCTTTATTTTTTTGAGCAACATCAGGAACAAAATAAGTGGTATTTTGTTCTGACATGCATCTTTACATAAACTGTACAACAGAACTAATAATTTAGCATAAAAATGAATTTTGTCTCATATAAATTTGACTTAGATTTGATTTTTTTAAATCGTGGTTTATTTTGTCTAGCTGTTTATACTCAGAAAGTTTTGATTTTTAATGATATCCTGTGTCTCTATATAATGACAGTTGATGTCATACACGATGATATAAATCAGGCAGAGTATAGTTTAGAAAAAAATAAACATTGAGGTGTAAAATGGTACAGATATTACATGATAAAGATGCTGATATTTCCTATTTGGAAGGAAAAACAGTTGCAGTTATAGGTTACGGCAGCCAGGGTTCAGCCCAGGCTCTTTGTATGCGTGACTCAGGAGTTAACGTGATTATCGGTTCAATTAATGATCCTTCTTTTGACCAGGCCAAAAAAGATGGCTTTGAAGTAATGAGTATTGCTGACGCTGCTAAAAAAGCTGATATTATTCACATTCTTCTTCCTGATGAATTTCATGGCCCTGTTTATGAAAATGATATTAAACCAAATCTGAAAGCCGGAAATGCTCTTTCCTGTTCTCATGGTTTCAACATCATTTATAAACAAATAGTTCCACCTGCAGATGTAGATGTTATAATGGTTGCTCCAAAAAGCCCAGCTACTGAAGAACGTAAAGCTTTCTTAGCCGGTTTTGGTGTACCAGGGCTTATAGCTATAAATCAAAATCCAAGCGGCAAAGCAAAAGAAATTGCACTTGCCATGGCTAAAGCAATGGGATTCACAAGAGCTGGTTGTCTTGAATGTACATTTGAACAGGAAACTTACGAAGACCTCTTCGGGGAACAAAATGTTCTCTGTGGCGGAACAGTTGACTTGATGATTGCCGGTTTTGAAGTACTGACAGAAGCTGGATATCCTCCAGAAATGGCATATTTCGAATGTGTACATGAATTAAAACTTATCGTTGATCTTATTTTTGAAGGCGGTATTCAGAAAATGAATGCTGTTATTTCAAATACAGCTGAATGGGGTGAATACGATAATGGACCAAGAATTATCACTCCTGACGTTAAAGAAAGAATGAAAGAATCTCTTAAAAGAATCGAAAACGGTGAATTTGCTAAGAAATGGCTCGAAGAAAGCAGAAACGGTGCTCCAAATTTATTGGCCAAGCGTAAAGCTCTCGGGGAACATCTTATTGAAACTACCGGAAAACGTATTCGCGATATGTTTGAAAGCAAATAGTCAAGATAAATCTTGTTTTTGTCTTTTTAGTTCTGTTAAAAATCACAATTATATTGATTATTAAGAACTTAAAAAGCAAATTGCTGTACACTAAAAATTAGTTCGTATATTTTGCCCACTCATTGAGAGATGGGCATTTTTTTTATTACGACAAACCACGCACTGAAAAGGTAGGGACAGACCTGAATGGCGCCAAGTTAAGGCATAGAAAACATTCTTCTACTTAGCTGAATATCCAACAAGGAATTTCCAACAGAAGAAGTAAATACAAAAGAACAATTTCCGGTTTAGGGATTATTCATCAAAAGAAAATTGAATT
This sequence comes from uncultured Victivallales bacterium, assembly GCA_964625675.1. Lineage (GTDB taxonomy): Bacteria > Verrucomicrobiota > Lentisphaeria > Victivallales > GWF2-38-69. The sequence continues at coordinate 2,414 of CAZVCD010000360.1, forward strand.
GGAAGGACTTAACTTGAAAATTGGACATTCCTT
>CAZVCD010000361.1:0-2445 GCA_964625675.1 uncultured Victivallales bacterium
TCCGCATTACGATAACGATCATCTATTAACCTAAGGGATGCACTGATTTTAAATAATTTTTTATTAAATGTCCCACACCAGGGAGTTTGAGCAAGATAAAACTCTCCAGCCTTCACAAATTTGAATCCTAGACATTCTTTAAATTCAAACATTTTATTTAAACCTTTCAATAATTTTTTCACATTAAATTCTTTTTTAACCCAGTGCAGCAAGTTTTTTAGACCGGGAGGGGAACAGGTAGTTTTCTCTAAATCATAATAATGATGGACTTAATAAAATAAAAATGCTCAACGTAAAGAAAGAAGAAGAGGATATAAAATAACCTCACACTACAGATTCTAATCTACAAGTTCATTATTATCAAGATCAAAGAACTTTATCTCTAAGTGTTTAGCCTCTCCATCTTTATTAAAACAGTGTTTTTTCTTAAATCCGGTACTATCAGATATTTTAGGATAAACCAGTGAAACTTTATCTGCTTCTTTGTACTTTGTTACATAAGCATACATCTGATATATATCAGATTGAGAAATATTTTTAAATTCCTCAATACGTTTCCATTTAGTATCTAAAATTTCATAAACTCTGTCTTCTTCAAATATTACAATATCAGGTTTAAGGTTGAAGAGTGAATTAGGAAATTCAATTAGTGAGTGTCCCGAATGCTGGACATTAATAACATTATTCTTATACTGTTCATTTTTTCGTAAACAGTGAGCTACATAATCTTCAAAAACCCTGTTCATATCAAAAAGTATGGCAAAGGCAATACTTGAACCTTTAAAAGATACAAAACTTTCATTGGTAAGAAATAGTCTGCACCACATTATAATGTTGGAGTAGTCTTTCATTAGTCTATTACACTTACACTTATTGAAATCAGCCTTTATATTTGCTGAAGGTTTAATTTCCTCCATAGCAAATACTAACTGTCTGATATGCTGCTGCAGGCTGAAATTGGAAGTTTTATTAGTTAAATATTCCAGAGTTGTTTTAATTAGTTTATTTTCAGGTCTGTTCTGAGAGTATTCATCATATGATACAAAGAATTTTGCTTTATTAGTCAAATTGTATCTGATATTATCCTTGAATAGAAGTTTTCCTTTAAGAAAGTTCAGGTTGTCTTCATTTCTGATATAGTCAGACCGGAGGCCTCTTTTTAAGAGCTGTTCTACTTCATTACAGAACATGGAAATATAAACATCAAAAAGATGCATATTTTGTGTTCTTAAATTGGCTCTGTTAAATTCTTTAAATGGAGAATTCTTAAGATGCTTAAGCATCTTAATCAGTATTTGTCTTGAGCTCTCCTGTATTGTCTTTCTCTCAACATTATCAACGGATTGAGTTTTACCAATCTTTGGAAGTATCTCAATAGTAAGTCCTTTTTTAGTCTGGATAGTTCCGACATACTGCTGTGCCTGAAGAACTTTGCCGTAACCATGCTTTTGAGATATTGTCAGGAACAGATTATCATTTTCCAAAATAAAGCTTTCAACCGCATCAAACTCATGCTTGGGTATAGCATAGCCGATATCTGTCTTTTGATACTCACTGTTTTCATGGACAGATATACACTGATATTCACAGATTGTAAAACTTTTTTTATTCATTGTTTATTATTATTATTTCTATGCATTCTTTTAATTCAGTAAACTTTTCTTCGACTGCCTTAATATTCACACTTGGTTCCCTCGATTTTTCATCAAGGTCAATATTGCTTTCGAAAATATCTTTGAGTGTTTTAGTGAAAGTATAGTAAGCTTCCTCTTTAAGAAGTCCTGAAGCACTGTTCAAATAAACTGTAATGTAATCTGTGTTTCCAATAAAATTGAATATTTTTTTAACCTTATTGTTTGCTTTCAGATTGAATCCAAATGTCGGCGCTTTGTTAGATTTTATGCCAGAAGAAAGAACGTTTTTATTATAGCTTTTTTCTTTAAAATAAACATATAGCTTCCTTATGAAGTTATTTTTTTCTAGTCCCATAAAATGTTCTTCTATCTTTTCTTCATCCCATATTATGTCATTTTTTTTACTGATTGGATTAGATATCTCTTTTGAGTTAATTTTGAAACTAATGTTTTTGTTATATATTTTAATATATGTTGAAGTATTGAAATAGCTGTTAACTTCATACTTAGTTTTTTCTTCATTTATGTCATCGTGGTTAAAGCCTAATAATTCCTTTTCTTTGGCTACCCAGCTTCTTATAAATCTATGAACCTGTAAAGTATCATTAATACATAATTCTTTATTGTCTGTGATTTTGTTATATAATTCTTTAAACTGTGCATAATGGTCTCCGAGAACTATCTGGATTTTTTCCCAGTCTTCATAGAAATATTCCTGCAGGAGGGGGATTATTTTAGTTTTTATTACATTATCAAGATCATCAGTGTTCCTATATTCTGATTTGTCTCGGAATTAAGTTGTCTATTAACT
>CAZVCD010000362.1:0-2432 GCA_964625675.1 uncultured Victivallales bacterium
CCTTCAAACAGTACAGCAGATACTGAGTTTGAAAGGTTGTAGCTTCTTGAATGGTTGCCGTACATTGGAATAGTATACAGCTTGTCACTGAAATCTCTATATATATCCTCCGAAAGTCCGCTTGTTTCACTGCCGAATATTAGATATGCGGGAGAATTGCTATTATCAGTTTTATATGGACATTCCCAGAAGATTCTGTCTGTTTTTGTTGAAAAAAAGAACAAGGAATTATTATCGACACTGGAAAGAAAATCATCCCAGCATTCAAAGACTTTTAAGTCCAGGTGCTGCCAATAGTCAAGACCGGAACGGCGGATATATTTTTCCTCTAGAGAAAAGCCCAATGGCTTGATTAAATTTAACCTTAAACCGGTATTAACGCATAACCTTCCAATATTACCTGTGTTTTGAGGTATTTGCGGATGGAACAGGACTATTTCTAACTTATTGTTTAACATAAATCGTCATTCGCTCCTGTAGGCTACTCATTTATTAGAAAGGTCTAATTTAATACCAGCTTTTTCATAGTTTAGCACCAATGCATCTTTGTCAGATGATTTTCTATAACCCTCCAAAGGATCAACCGTTTTATTTTTTACGAGTTTTAGGATTTCGTCATTAAGTACTTGCATTCCGTATTTTTTACCCGTTTGCATTAAAGATGGAATTTGAAATGTTTTAGCTTCTCTAATCAGATTTGAAATAGCAAAATTAACAGGCAGTATTTCCATTGCCGCAGTTCTACCACCCCCTATTTTTTTCAATAAAGTCTGTGCTATAACTGCTTTTAGTGATGTACTGAGCATAGCACGAATCTGATCCTGTCTGTCTGGGGGAAACTGGTCTATAATTCTATCTACAGTGCTGGGAGCTGTTGTTGTATGAAGCGTACCAAAAACTAGATGGCCTGTTTCTGCTGTTTCTATTGCAATTTCAACTGTTTCCAAATCGCGCATTTCACCTACTAACACTATATCGGGGTCTTCGCGCAAAGCTGCTCTTAGAGCTTTCTTAAAGCTTAGCGTGTGCATTTTGACTTGTCGATGGTTAATAAGACAACTCTGGTTTTTATGTACAAATTCGACCGGGTCTTCGATAGTAATGATATGCTTTTTCTGAGTTTTGTTTATCAAGTCTACTATTGCGGCTAATGTTGTAGATTTACCACTGCCTGTTGGACCGGTTACAACAACAAGACCTTTTTCTAAAAAAGCTAAATCCCTAATAATTTGAGGTAATCCTAAATCATCAGCTGTTGGTATTTTTGTAGGGATTTCGCGGAAGACTGAGCCTACGCCATTTAAATCAAGGAAAACATTTACCCTGAATCTTCCGATTTTAGGGTTTTCATAAGCAAAATCTGTGTCACCGGTTTCATCAAATTCTTCTGTATTTATTTCGGGCATAATCTCATCTATAAAACTTCGAACGGTATCAGATGTCATTGCTTTATCGTGTCCAGCTAAAGATATTATATTGCCATCAATTCTTACATGAGGCTTTGTTCCACTACAGAAATGGAGATCTGAAGCTTTGTTCTCCATCATGAATTTTAAGTAGGTATCGATTTTATTCATAGTTTTTATCCTTAGTTACCAAGGTGTATATTTGTTGATCATCTGTTGAATTGTAAGAGTAATTATATTACATGTTGGCAACCAGCAAAAGGACTAAACTACCTTTTTTAACAAAAAATAAAATATCATTGTCTTTGTATGAAGTTGTAGTTTTGTTATGAACGGGATAATTATGACTGTAATAGTGCTCCAATACTCTAAAATGTAATGCCTAAAACATCATTTTTTTTTTTTAATATTGTCGTAAAAAAAATCATTACCCGTATAATAAAAGTAATGTCTCAATTAGATTTAAGTCATAAATTATACAAAATTTTAACGTATGTTGTTAATTGTAAACTAAAAACAATGTTTTGAAAAAGGAGAAAATCATGTCGAAAAAGTATGTTTATTTCTTCGGAAAAGACAATTCTGAAGGCGACGCTACAATGAAAGCGATTCTTGGTGGAAAAGGTGCTAATCTTGCTGAAATGGCAACTTTGGGAATGCCTGTACCTCCGGGATTTACCATCACAACAGAAGCTTGTGCTGAGTTCGGTAAAATAGGTAAAGATAAATTCTTTGCAATGGCATCTGATGAAATTAACAGTCATCTTGCAAAATTACAGGAAGTTTCCGAAAAAACATTTGGAAAAGGACCACATCCTTTACTGCTTTCAGTCCGTTCAGGTGCTGCAGCTTCTATGCCCGGTATGATGGATACAGTTCTTAACCTTGGTCTAAATAATGAAACAGTTCAGGCAATGATTGATTTGACTGGTAACGAACGTTTTGTTATGGATTCATATCGTCGTTTTATTCAAATGTTTGGTGACGTTGTTCTTGGTGTTCCACATCATAATTATGAAACAATAC
>CAZVCD010000363.1:0-2425 GCA_964625675.1 uncultured Victivallales bacterium
TCTTAATTCTTAACTACCCCTAATGCTTCTTTTCTCAATCTCAAGACATAATACAGTACTGCAGCGGTAAGGTAATCAAAACCGCCTACCCAAAGACAATCACTTGCAAAATGACCTCCCTGGGATATCCTGGCATAACTCATTAAACCGCCATACACCAAACCAATAAGAAGCCATAGTATTGCTTTTTTATTTTTACGATAAGCTCTATAAATGAAGAATGGGAAAAACATAAAAAACCCCATAGAAGCATGTCCGCTTGGAAACGATTTACCACCATCATGATTGTCAAAATTAGGAGTCCATACCTTTTTAAACTGACTCTCTCCATGGAATTCTACACACTCTCTTGGCCTTGGACGCCCCCAGTTTTCTTTAAAAATACTATTAATAATAATTCCTGGGGATATAATCATCAGCAATATAACAAAAAGACTTCTAAGTCTATAGCTTTTTAAAACTCTATTAAAAAAACCTATTACTAAAATAAAACCGGCAACAGAAACAGAAATTATTGCCGGTGCCGCGCCTACTTTATAAAAAATATACCACGGATAGGCTGTTTCTTTAAATGCAGGGTTAAGTTTCGGATCAAAGAAATACCCTGCTATTTTTAAATCCCAATCAGTTGTACGAAAAATCATTGTTATTATTGCCAAAATTAATATGGGAATAAAAAAATCCAAAAATACAGGCCATGAAAATCTTCTTCCAGTTGCTGCCATAAAAATCGTTCTCCGTTAATAAACGTTATCTGTTATTTAATTTTGAAGTCTTGAGGAATGATGGCAAGACTTTGAAAATATTATAAAAACAAAGAGCACAAAAAGGTTTTCTATTATTTTTTCCATATTTTTCGTGCTCTTCTTTGCAAAAAAGTATTCCGGGTTTAACTAGAGGCTATAAAATGTCTTATAGAGTTCTATCATATATGAATGATCTTTTACTCCACAAGTTTCCTTTATCGAGTGCATGCCTAACAGTGGAACTCCTATATCTACCGATTTCAAAGGAACATGTGATGCAGAAATTGGACCAATGGTCGACCCGCTTTTCATATCTGAATTACTTACAAGCATCTGGCAAGGTATTTTTGTTTTCTCTGCTATCTCTTTAACGACAGCCATAGAATTAGCATCCGATGTATACTTTTGAGATAAACTGACCTTTATTACGAGACCTCTATTTATAACAGGCTTGTTTGTAGGGTCGCTTTTATCTGTATAGTTTGGATGTATTGAATGCGCAGCATCTGAAGACAGCATAAATGAGTTAGATATAGACCTGAAATAATCATCTCTAGATCCCCCCGTAGCTAAAACAATTCTTTCCAAAACACTAGCCATCAAAGTTGAATCTGCCCCCTGTTTTGTTTTGCTGCCAATCTCCTCGTTATCAAAACACGCCAAGAGATTTGTAGCTTTGGACGCTGGTGCTTCTTTAATAGCTTGAATTCCAGCAAATACAGCTTCCAAATCATCAAGTTTGCCTGAAAAAATAAAATCATTATTTATCCCGATTACAGATCCTTTCTGACAATCATAAAATGAGAGATCGTAATTAAGTATCTTGTCTTTGGATATATTTAGTTCATCTGCAATTATATTAATTAAAAAATCTTCTTTTTTAAAATCATCTTCAACTGTACAGAAAACAGGCAAAAGAACTTCTTGTTTCTTTATTTCAACACCTTCGTTTACTTTTCTGTTCAAATGTATTGCAACATTCGGAATAATTGCAACAGCTTTGTTGACATTGATCAGTTTAAGCTCAGGTTTAAGAATGTCTTTTCCTTTAAGAGCCACCCTCCCTGCAACAGATAAAGGCCTGTCGAACCATGTATTTAATATAGGGCCGCCATATGCATCAGTATTAAGTTTCAAGTAATGTTCTGTTACCATTTCCGGATTTGGTTTTATTCTAATATCTGGCGAATCAGAATGAACACCAACTATTTTAAATCCGTGATTAACGGTATCCGCACCTACAATAAAAGCAAAAAAGGCAGAACCGTTTTGTGTAACAAAATATTTCCCGCCTTTATTAATAGTCCATTTTTCTGTAAGGAATAATTCCTGAAATCCGTTTTTTAGCAAAATCTCCTTCGCGTTTTTTACAACATGAAAACAAGTCGGACTATCATCAATAAACTTAAGCAGTTCATTTGCTTCCGCAAGTTCTTTCTGGGTAATCACTGCAACTTGTGATTTAACTTCGTCTGTTTTTTTTACGGCTGGTTCGTTTGCGTCAACAGCCAGTACCATAAAAAAAACGAAAAGCACAACACTCAAAGAAATTACATTAAACTTTTTCATACCTATTTCCTTCCTGTTTTCCTATTGTCAATAACAAAAATAATTAAATAATGAGCTGTTTATTCTTCTCTTTCTCTTTAATATTATAATATTATAAAAATATTATTAAC
>CAZVCD010000364.1:0-2414 GCA_964625675.1 uncultured Victivallales bacterium
ATCTTGAACCAAATATAGGGTCGTTGGCATCGCGTGTTTTTTCTTGTATTATTTCATTTTTAACTTTTTTATGAAGCATAATATATCCTTTCTAATTAATATTTAATTATGTTGTTTTAAGATGAATGGCCCTCAAAAATGAATTACCGTTTGTTTTTATTAAAGTAAAGCAGTTATAGAAAAAGTCAAAAATTTATCTTGATACTGTCCGGACATCTGAAAAATATTTTTTTCAGTAAGAATTATTCTCTTACTGTCTCCGGTTTTTTATAACTTTGCAGGTTCCCGTAGTAATTAGTCTTATCAAGCCAATCTTTCGGATACCCGACAAGCTCTGAATCTCTGTTTTTAGAGACAATATATTGGTCATTATATTTAACGTATAGTTTTCTAAGAAGTTTTTTCCATTGCTTTAATACATTTTTAGCGTTAAAGGTACAGTATTCTGTTAGATATTCTTCAGCTAAACTTACTTTTTTATTTTCGATCAGATCTTTAGCCGTCTTATCAATAGCCCACTGCATGGCAAATTCATTGTTTTCTATTTGCAACTGAAGTTCTATTACATCTTTTATCATATCTTTATAATTTAATGTTACTTCTTCCGCTACTCTGTTGAAAATCCACCACGCGCTTTTTGGATTGTATTTTATATAACTGCCTACAGTAAAAGATTTAGGTAAAGCTGTTACACCAGCATATATCGGCATTACACATGTTTCTGCCGGTTTGTCAAATCCAAACCATATAACACCACCCACCTGGTCCGGCAGAAAGTTTCTCATCTGGTTCACATGATAATAAACACACCTGATAATGGCTATAGACCGTTCCCACTCTCCTTTTTTATTCATTTGAACGTCTGCTAAATTTGTTCCGCCTATTTTTACAGCGGGCATTTCATTTCGCAGGGGATTTCCAAAAGGACCGGTGGCAGTGCCTTTGCTTAAATCAAACTCAGTACCCTGATAGTAGTCTCTATGTATTGCTATTATATCTTTTACTTTCAATTTTTTATCAGGAACAACGCTGAATGGATATTTTTTTGTAAATGGGCCGTCAACCCAGGGACTGAATTTTGCTGAAGGTTTTACAAGACTTAAAGCTCTCCATACTCTTCTTAGCGAGTAATACGGATGGCGAAATTCTCCGCTTGTAACGGCTTTTATCCAGTTAAATGGGCCGTCTTTAGGGTTCCACCATCCTTTAGTCTGACATATTTCAAAAAGTTTTTCACAGAACATGAAATCTGAATCGTTTTTCTTAACGTCCTGTATTCTGAACTGGTTTGCGACAACGCAAACGCCATTGTCAGGAATTCTCTGAGCGACCCATAATCCACTTGTTCCGTTTTTTTCATAGGCGCACATCTCTATTAGCCAGCCTTCATTTTTATCGGCTACAATAAGTGCTTCGCCTGTTCCGTAATATCCGTATTTTTCAATAAGTTCTCCCATTAGTTTAACTGCATTCTTAGCAGTTTTACATCTCTGCAAAGCAATGGTTGCCAGTTGTGATGAATAAAAAATGCGTTTTCCTTTTTCGGGAGCTGGTATTACTTTTGATTCACAGGTTGATTCACTTATGCTTAACTGATGTTCGTTCATTACAGGATAGGTAGACATGAAATAACCGTAAGTATGAGCTACCTGCGGAATTTCTCCCAGCGGGATACTTGGAGTTTCTCCTGTGTTGTACGGTGAACCTTTTTTGTTGATAACATAATTTCTGTAAGGAATACCGCCGTGCTGAGCTAAGAAACCGTTTGCCTGTTTTTGATAGTATATTGAAACTTTTTCACCGGGCTTGTGATCTTCAGGTTTAAAATAAAGCAGCCGGTTATCTTCAAACGCATCATCTGAATGACTTACTATTACTGAACCGTCTGTAGTAGCATCCTTACCGGCAAAGATAACTGTACATGCATCTGACGTGAACGATATAAAAATTGACATTGAGAATGCGAAGGCGTATAAAAACTTCATTTTTTTCTCCGATTTAGTTCATTGTTTATTGTTTAAACTTTAACACTAGACTTACCTAAAGCGATATTCTAAACTATTTTCCGTCTTCAGGCGTTGCTCTATAGAGCTTCCACCGTCGTTAAAACTTTGGCGGGACAAGATGCCCTGACACAGTCGTTAGGCTATGCCGAGATAAAATGCCTAGGCATAGCGAGGAACACGAAGCACATGAAGAAAATATTAATAGAAAGCCTTTTTAACGCTTTTGCTACAAAAGCGTTAAAACTTCGTGCTCTCTGTGTTCTTCGTGGTTATAATATTCTTGAAATTTGTCCTATGACTGCGGAATCAAGACTTCAGACTTAAACGCCTAACCTCTACTTAGTTTTCTGATTCCTTCAAACAGTACAGCAGATACTGAGTTTGAAAGGTTGTAGCTTCTTGAATGGT
>CAZVCD010000365.1:0-2397 GCA_964625675.1 uncultured Victivallales bacterium
CTGGTTACTGGTTACTGGTTACTGGTTACTGGTTACTGGTTACTGGTTACTGGTTGGGCGCAAGCATTGCGCCCCTACTTATTTCTGTTTACTTGATTACCTGATAACCTGATTACTTTTAACTCTGGCCTGATTTCGAATGAGTGTTATTATTCCTATTACCATCACGATTCCTCCAGCAAGCTGTACCGGTGTTAAGTAGCTGTGATTAACAAAATAGTCAAGAGAGACTGCAGCTATAGGCATACTTAATTCACAGAAAGCGGCAATGCCCGCTTTTATATATTTTAATCCTATATAGTAAAGATAGACTGAAAGAAGGCCGCTTGTAAATATTATAAGAATAAGAATTACCCAGTTCATTGGCGTAACTTGTTTAAATAAATATAGATTGCCGAAAAATAAAAGAAAAGCTCCCAATATAAATGTTGTTATCAGGTAGCGATAGAAAGTTATTGTGACTGACGAATATTTATTAGTAATGCATTTGCCGAATACAGTCGCACTGCCAAAGCAGAAGGCGGCAGATACAGCAAGTATACACGCATAAATTGTTGCTGTATTTTTTCCCATTGTCGGTAGTTTGAACCCGAAAGTTAAAAAATATCCTCCGCCTAACGTGATTATTGTTAATAACACAAAATTTTTGGATATTCTCTCTTTTAAAATTAAATTTGCTAGGAGTATAGCAAATATAGGTTGCATTTTTTGAAGGAGTACTACAACCGATAAGTGATGAAAATTGACCAAAAATAGTGCTTTAACAATCGCCACTGTTCCTAAAATAGCACCGAACAATGAAATTAATATTAAAATCAGCCAGTCTTGCTTAGTGAAAACTTTTACATATTTGTATTGTTTATAAAAGAATACTGTTAAAAAGAGAAACGGCAGAAAGTGTATTACAAATACAACAAAGAATGTAGGCAGGTTGGATAGATGCGGTATGAAAATTATACCTGAAATGCCCCATAGAGCTGCGGCAATAGAAACTGATAGTGCACCTAAATATGTTTTATTTGCCATATATGTCTTACCCTTAACTACCTGATAGTAATGGTACTGCTTATATCTTCAAAGCGAAATGATTTATGATCAAAAGAAGAATTATTAAGGGCAAATATCCGGCAATTTTAAATCGTCCTCCAAAGGCGGATAAACCTATGACGACAATCCCAAAATAAAAAGACCTTCGGTATAAAAAAGGGAAGCCTGAAAAAATCAGACTTCCCTCAGTTTATTTAATATATTTCATTAGTATATTTTGTTCAATATACAATCTAGTTAAAACCCGGATAATCTATCCGGTGACGGTAAATCGCTTATATAGTAATATAATTCTTTATTACTTATCTTTCTGTTGTTAGCAGACCTTTTGTTTCTTTTGCGATTACAGTGTTTTAACAATTTTCTTATATTATCATTCATGTTCTTTCTCCGATGTAATTTATCAGACTAATTAAAGTAGATATTGTAGAAAATAGAATTTCTACTAACGATAGGAATGAGAAAGGTTTTATTGCTATGCATTTGTATTTAATTGTTTGTGGATTAAAAATCCAGCCGGACCGTCAAAGTATGTTATAGCAACGTCAGTAGAATCTGAAGTTTTATAAATATTATAAAATTTTGTACTCAAAACTTCTGTGCTACGTGCTAATGGATCTTTAGAATCTTTAGAATATTTTTTTGAATTATCCTGATGAAGTGCAGATGAACATTCAGTCAGGGGAGGAAGTACCTCTTTTGCTGCAAAGTTATTATTTAAAAAATATTTTCCCTGATATACTTTAAGCGATTCGTTTCCTGGAGTTAAATTGGTTGTTATATATACATTTTGATCACTGTTTCCTTTGCCGTGGTAATCTAATATGTATCTATTACTTGCAGGAGGAGGGGGGACATATCCAGCCTGGGCTGTTGATTCGGAAAAAGCAGACGTTGCGGTAAAGAATATAAAACAGAAAAATAATGCAGATAATAGAAAATAACCTCTAAACTTTTTTGCATGATTTTTATAAAAATTTATTTTTCTCTTAAACATTTTTCTGCTCTTTTATATCCATATCCAGTTAAATTTGGTTTCTCCGGGGAATGTCTTTTGCTAGTGTTAGAACTATCGATTTGCTTGTAAGCAAGATTAAAGACAGAGTATTAGACTTAAAACACACACAGCCTAACTTTATTGTTAGATATAATTAATGAATTTGGTCTTGCGATACCTCATGGATAATTATCCCTATGATATACATTCTTTCAATAATGTTGATGAAAACTCATGTGTCTTTATCAGAACAAAGATACTACAGCATCTTTACAAAACAAGTAGCTTTTTAATTCCGAAGTCTTTTTCATAAACATCGAGATATTGTTATGCATTAGAGTAAAGGTGTTTAG
>CAZVCD010000366.1:0-2361 GCA_964625675.1 uncultured Victivallales bacterium
ATACACAATCATGTTGACTATGAATATGTTAAAAAGCAAATTCCTATACACTTAAATTAATTGATTTCTAAGGAAGAGTATATTAGTGAAACATATTAATATGCTCTTTCGTTTCGCCCTTCTACAAAATTAATAAAAGACCTGTTTACTACCTTATTGCCGCCTGCTGTGGGATAGTTTCCGGTAAAATACCAGTCCCCGGTATGGTTAGGACATGCTTTGTGTAGGTTTTCAATTGTTTGAAAAATAAACTCTACTTCAACATTTATTTCCGGAGGCGAGATTAGTTCAGATATTTTTGTTGAAATCTGTTCTGGTGTAAATAGTGCATATATATTTTTAACATGGTTTTTAATCTGCTCTTTTGGCAAAAGTTCATCAGCTTTTGCTTTCTTATAAGTTTCATCAATAATATGTTCTTGTCCTGTTTCTTTAAGTAACGAAATAGCAGCCCTGAAAGCAACAAAATCATTTAGTTTTGCCATGTCTATTCCATAACAGTCAGGATATCTGATTTGCGGAGCGGAAGAGACTATTATTATTTTTTTAGAGTTCAAGCGGGCTAGAATCTTCAAAATACTCTCTTTTAAAGTAGTTCCTCTAACAATAGAGTCATCTATAGCAACGAGAGTATCTACATCTTTTTTTATAGTTCCGTAAGTAATATCATATACGTGAGCAACTAGGTCGTTTCTCTGTACATCGGAAGCAATAAAAGTTCTCAATTTTACATCTTTTACTGCAATTTTTTCAAACCTTGGATTTACAGCAAAGATTCTATCTACTTCCTCGTTTGTTATATTTTTCCCAGCCTTAAGAATTTTTTCTTTTTTATAGTCATTGCAAATTGACATCATTTTTTCCATCATACCATAAAAACATACTTCCGAAGTATTTGGTATATATGAAAAAACAGTATTTTCAAAATCATAGTTAATAGATTTTAATACTTTTGGAGTAATAAGATAGCCAAGCTTTTTTCTTTCCTGGTAAATGTCATGGTCTGACCCCCTGGAGAAGTAGATTCTTTCAAATGAACAGGCTCTTCTTTCCAGTTCTTTAATAAAAGGCTTTTCTGTAACGAGACCGTCTTTTTTAATTATTAATGCATGGGCCGGTTTGATTTCCTGTACTTTTTCTCTAGGCACATTAAATGCAGTTTGAATTGGAGAACGTTCAGACGAAACCACTACTACTTCATCATCCAAATAATAGTATGCCGGACGGATTCCTGCCGGATCTCTGAGAACAAAAGCATCTCCATGACCCAATAACCCGGCAATGGCGTATCCTCCATCCCATTTTTTACATGTGGCTTCAAGTATTTTTTGAATATCTATATTTTTCGCTATTAGTCCGGATATTTCCTTTTTAGTGAAGCCATCGGCTTTATATTTCCGAACAAGGTCATGATTTTCATCATCTAGAAAGTGGCCTATTTTTTCAAGCATTGTGATGGTATCAGTTTTTGCTTCAGGATGCTGGCCTATATCAACAAGAAGATTAAAAAGTTCTTCGACATTTGTTAGATTAAAATTACCGGCAAGTACCAGGCTCCTTGATGGCCAGTTGTTTTCACGTGTTACGGGATGGCATGCGTTAATATCATTTTTCCCAAAAGTTCCATATCTTAAATGTCCAAGAAGAAGTTCACCACAGAATTTGATGTTTTGCTTAAACCATTGCGGATCAGATTGATTTTCTGCTCCGTTATACTTTACTTTGATTTCTTCGTTAATCTCGGAAAAAAGATCTTTAATAGGAGAGTTAGATGCGGACCGTATTCTGGATAGGTATTTTTGACCTGGCTGCATGTCGTGCTTAATACATGCTATTCCGGCACCATCCTGTCCCCTATTGTATTGTTTTTCCATCAAAAGGCAAAGCTTGTTAAGGCCATATAGAGCAGTGCCATATTTGTTATAATAATAATCAATCGGCTTTAGCAGTCTTATTAAAGCAATGCCGCATTCATGTTTGATTGAGTCACTCATAATATATACCGAAGGTCTTTTTGTTTGTTTAAGGGATTTTTATGTTCAGTGTAATCGAAAACCATTTCGCTTTTAGCATAATCATTAATATTTAAAAAATAGAAAGCGAAATAAAATAAAAGATGATAATTACATTACTCTTCTTATTATAATTTACATTAAACTGTTGAAGAATTTTATATTTTTTAGAAAATTATACCACTTCATTTAATACTTCAATTAAATCATTTATAAATGTATGAATGTTTTCTTGACTATGTGCGGTAGAAATAAAGTTTATCTCAAACTGAGATGGAGATAGATAATATCCTCTAGATAACATTTTTTTGTAAAATTCAGCAAATATATCTGTGTTGCACTCTTTAAC
>CAZVCD010000367.1:0-2359 GCA_964625675.1 uncultured Victivallales bacterium
CATTTTTCAAAAGAAGTTATAGAGCCCTTCATACTGGCTGACTCTGAAAATTTCTTGATAAAAATAGCAAATACAAAAGAAGAATTAAAAAAAACATTAAACTTGCGCTATAAAGTATTTAATCTGGAGCAGGGCAAAGGATTGTCAAGTGCTTCTCAGACCGGTATTGATTTTGATGAATACGATGAACACTGTCTGCAAATGATAGTTGTAGATAAAACAACCAATAATCCCGTTGGTACATATCGTGTACATTTAGGCCTTATTGCAACTAACGCTCGAGGATTTTATTCCTCAACAGAATATAATATTACAGGCCTTGATAAAATAGCTGCTAACAGTATTGAAGTTGGTCGTTCTTGTGTTCTTGCTGAGTACCGAACCGGAGCCGCAGTATCAATGCTTTGGGCAGGCATAGGAGAACTTTTAGCTCGCACTAGAATGCAATACCTATTCGGTTGTGTCAGCCTGGAGGTAGATAGCCCGGCTGTTGCTTGGGCTTTATATGAATATTTCAAGAAAGAAAATATGCTTTCCGATCTCATCTGTGGTACACCGAACAAGGGATATGAGCTTGAAAAACCCCCAAAAGAAGAAATTGAAAAATATCTTGAAGACATACGAAATACTAAAAAAAAATATCTCCCCCCTCTTTTTAAGGGCTATTTGCGACTGGGAACAAAGATTGCCGGAGAGCCAATATACGACCCTGAATTTGGAACTATTGATTTTCTTATTCTGCTTGATACATTTAAAATGTCAGAACGTTATGCCCGCCATTTTATAAGACAGGTCTAGGAAGTTGTTATGCCGTTTTTTCGACGTTTATACCGAACAAGCTTATTATTGCTGTGGTTTGTGACCATGTTCTTTTACGCTCTAGCTGTGCGATTTATTTGTGGAAAAGGTGGTTATGCCGCAACCAAACGACTGACAAACGCTGCTAGAGTGTGGGGAAGCGGTTTATCAAAAATACTGAACATAAAAATTAAAGTTTACGGGAATACTGATAAGGTTCACGGGTTAATCGTTTCAAATCATTTAAGTTATGTAGACATTCTGGTTACTGCTACAGTTTTTCCTCTTCGCTTTACCCCTAATTCTGACATTGCCAATTGGCCTTTTCTTGGGTGGTTCATAAGGTGTTCAAAGCCTATTTGGATTGATCGTAAATCCAAGCAGTCCTCCAAAAAAACATTGCAAGAATTTATCAATACATTACGAAATAACATAAATTTAATAATATTCCCAGAAGGAACTACCACTGATGGGAAAAATGGTTTATTGCCTTTTAAGTCCACAACATTTGAAGCGGCAGTTAAAGGTAATCTACCAGTTTATCCAATATTGATTCACTATAAGGAAGATCTTGATCACCTTGTTAGTTGGTATGGTGATGTAACCCTGCTTAGCCATCTTTGGAAAGTCTTTGGAATGAAAGAGATAGAAGCTGAAGTCCACATACTAAACCCCATACCTCCTTCGTCAAAATGCAGAAAAGATTATTCAGCAGAAGTCCATAAAATCATGAACGCAGAATACAGAAAAAGGTATAGCTAATAGTGGGTTTACCTGCTGTATGCTCAAGATAAATCTTGTTTTTGTCTTTTTACTTCTGTTTGAAATCACAATTATGTTGATTATTAAGAAGTTAAAAAGCAAATTCCTGTACACTTAAATAAATGTCAAAAATAAAGGTTTTTCAAATGTCAAATATGGTAATCGCTATTGACGGTCCGGCTGCTTCAGGGAAAAGCACTATAGCCCAACTTGTTGCAAAAAAACTTGGAGCTTATTATATCAACACCGGAAACATGTATAGAGCTGCCGCATTTGCTGCGGTTAATAGTAAGCTGAATTTAGACAACATAGATGAAAAATTATTATCAGACTTTGCTAAAAAGACCAGTGTTACATATGCTCTCTCTCCTGAAAAAAAGTTGATCCTAATGCTAAACGGTAAGCCTGCTGATTCTAATGCAATAAGGTCTCCGGAAGTCTCTCAGAATTCCAGTAAAATCGCTGCAAGCAAAGCTATACGCGAATGGCTTGTAAACGAACAGAGAACATTTACAAAATTTGGGTTGATTATTATGGAAGGCCGAGATATAGGAACAAATGTTTTTCCTAACGCCAAGTACAAATTTTTTCTAACTGCATCTCCAGAAGTAAGAGCTATAAGACGTTTAACACAGGACAACGATAAACCATCAAAAGAAAACATTGCCCTAGTGGCAAAGGAAATAGCTGAAAGAGATGAACGGGATTCAAAGCGTAAAACTGCCCCTTTACGACAGGCTGATGATGCAGTACTGGTTGACAGCAGCAATATGAACATAGATGAAGTTATTGATTATAT
>CAZVCD010000368.1:0-2352 GCA_964625675.1 uncultured Victivallales bacterium
TATACTATAGGGGTAGGGATTATAATATTTTTAACGCACTTCATTGCATGTGAATCAGTCATTCCTGCAATGTAGTCAACTATAATTCTTTCTGGTTTTGTTTTTTCTTTTTGATATAGATAAGACATATCTGCAAGGAACTCTCCAAACCAGTTATCAAGTTCCATGGTGCTACTTGAATAAGCAATAAAATCATTACCGTATTTAACATATTTAGTCATCAAATATTCAAACAAAACTCTTATTACTTTTTTAGAACACTCTAGGTGAGCTAGAATTTTTTCATGGTTGTAGATTTTGTCATAATTGAATTTTTTAAGTTCTATCAATAATTCAAATTTATCGTCAGAAAGCTGTATTTTATTGCTCCCACTTGAACTATTAATAATATCTATAACTAAATTATTAATGATTTCTCCATTATCACAACCCAACTCTTTTCGAATAGATGCGGGGATGTCATTATGCTTTATTAATCCAGCTGAAACTGCGTCTTCAATATCCCTGCCTAAATATGCTATTTTATCAGAAAATCTGACGATGCAGCCTTCAAAGGAACTTGGGACACAGTTCCTATCTCTAATTTTATCGAGATCATTTATTGTATTCTGTGGTACAAGGTATTGTTCAAACAATTCTCCGTTGTGGCATAATACACCATCTTTCACACCGTATGTCAGATTTAAATTGGCTAAATATTCCACTACTCTATAGCTGTTTACTTCATGAAAAAAATCACTGTCTTTCAAAACAGCACTTAATGCAACTTCTCCGGCATGCCCGAATGGTGGATGCCCAAGATCATGAGCCAAACCTATAGCGAAAGCCATTTCACCATCAAGCTGCCATTTAGTTTTGTTCAGTCCTTTGCAAATAGTTGCTGCAATAGTTGCAACATGCATCACATGCTCTATTCTGGTGCAGACATGATCGTTTTCAGGAGAAAAAAACACCTGAGTTTTATGTTTTAATCTCCTGAACGGCAGTGAATGAATAATAGCAGTTTGGTCACGAAAAAAAGGTCCACGAACATCTTCTTTTCGTTCTCGTGTTCTACTTGTATATATATGTTTTTCGAGTGGATTTTTCATAGTAACAGAGATATTTCTGAGAAACCTTTTTTTTCTTCAATTTTTAGACATGATACAGTATTAATTTGTTTTTGTTCGTATCTACTACATATGTTTGCATTAAATGGATTATCTAAAACAGGACATGAATATACACACTGATTCTTTAACATCAAAGCTCCGATAGCACAATGAAAAGCCGTGTTTATCTTCATACTGCCGAAAACAGGAGAATAGCCTGCTAATAAAGAATCATTATTCAGTGAAACTATTTTTTTATATCTGGTTTCATCTCCAGACATTCCATCCGTGTCAAGTATTTTTACATTGGCATTTTTATTTAAAGAACTATCAAATTCGAGACTTGAAATTTTACAATATCTTTGAGAATCAGAATCAGAAGACAACATAAAAAAGGTGCTTCCTTCGCCAGGTACTATTACCGGTTTATCAGAAAAAGCGAACGGCTGTATTTTTCCATCATCTGCATATTTATATTTCTTACTGAATACATACTCCATCTGTGAGCCAAGTTCATCTACGCAGCCAAGCAGAATATTCTTGCATCTCCCCTGCCCTAACCACGTTTGAGCTAATAATAATGCATTTTGAAATGGTTGATTAAAATCAGTTACAGTCTGTGTTGGTCCTCTTACTCCCAAAATACTGGATATATATGAAGCAGCAGCATTATGTACCGAGTGAGAAAAAGATGTCGGAGAAACGGCATTCTCACCATAATCCAGATAACCATCTAAAAAGTCAAATGTCGTAACATGCGGCCCAAAACCTGTAGAAAGAATAATTCCCAGAGAATCATCTATATTTTCAATAGAATGTCCACTGTCATTAAGGGCATCAAATGCGGCGATCACAGCCATTTTGCTGAATTTATCAGCACGTCTCATTTTACGAGACAAGGCTTTTTCTTTAATATCTTCTTTTTTAACAGAATAAACTGGAACCGGTTTACTTATCCCGTGTACTTCTTTAAAAACCGGAGATATTCCCCCTTGCAGTAACACATTTTTCAGAGATTCAATTCCACGCCCAAAAGCACCAATTGTTCCTATTCCTGATATGTACATAGGAGGTACATGCCTTTGACTAGTTAAAATTTTTGTTTTTGATTCCATGACGTAATATTAACCTAGAGTTTTCTCTATAATATTATATAAACAGGTTGTTTTGTCTATATCCAACAAAGCTAAAATATCGAAATGCGGGAATTTTTCAAGATAAATCTTGTTTTTGTCTTTTTATTTTGTTACGTTACTTAATA
>CAZVCD010000369.1:0-2344 GCA_964625675.1 uncultured Victivallales bacterium
AAAATAATACAGTAAATATTCACTGTTAATAACTATCAAAAAGGAAGCATTTTATCGGTCGCTGCGACTGGGGATTTTTCTTCCTGGGCTACTACTTCAAATCGGGCAGTAAACTGCGTCCCTCAAAAGAAAGTCTGAACCAAACTCTTTAGACTTGGTTCAGACTGAGAGAATTCATGGGCGAGTTCTGCGAAAACAATTAAAACTTCTCTATATTTTTTTGCCCAATCATAAATTGTTTTATTTTTATAATGTTTTTTGCTATATAAAAAAGAAATTTTCATTTCCCTATTTATTACCAGAGCCTTAATTGTCAAAAAGTAAGGATTCTTATTGTTGGGTGAAACATCCCGCCTTTCAATATCATCTGATAGTTCAAAAAAGAATTTCCCATTAGTTTGCAAGTTAAACTGACCTAAATAGTTGAATGCAAGTCTAATATTGTCATCATTCGATAAACTATTTTTAAAGTCAGGGTCAAAACATTTTAGAACTCTATAAGCAATCCCCTTGTTGGGAACTGAATTTAATTGATCTCTTACAGACTTTATAAGAGTAGAGACGCAGCCCGACTCTTCCTCTGATATGTTTTGAGTGGAAAATCTGACCCTTATTCTTGTATCCCTGTCAATCTATGACAAAATGACAGTACACTATAACGCGTTATTCGCGCCAGCAGATTTCTCACTGCAGAACTCCCAGCTTCCCCAACCATCGTAGGGCCCTAATAAATAACTCCTAAGCACTAAGGACCACCGGGGGAACAGCAGTATAATAACGGGGACTCCCCTCTTTGATTGCATCGATAATTTTGCTTCGCAACCCGGGAACATGTCGTCACTCTGGAGCTGGTATACCGGCGGTAAGCTGCCAAGGACTTTTGGAAGTACTATACATGGGATTCTTTTTATTGTCACTGCAATCTCTTGTGTGTTATCATTATGTTTTGAGAGATTTGTAGGTTGTTGTTCGCCACCATATCCAGCAGTTGAGACTAACACTGCCACCACACCAATCAACATCATCGTTACTTGTTTGCGTTTACTTCTCTTCATGATCGTTCCTCCTTTTTTGTGGTTATTTTTGATAATAAAATTTCGGCGTCGTAAAATACGACGTCATTTTTTTTAATTTAATTTAGGACAATCTTGTCAATTTGGTTATTGCGGTATTCATTTGTGTTTCCTTCTTCGTTTTTTTTTACGGGCCATGTTTTTTATATTCCCCCCCTTTGCATTTGGCGGGTACTGATGTATTAGGAAGCAAAGAAGTGCGTACTTCCCTTTTCGATATTTCACCTATCTCTACCTATTATACCCACAAACCACGAAAAAACGGCAGGCGTTTTGCAAAAAAAAACAAAAAATGTGGTTGGTTTAAATGCTATTGCCCTATTCGCAATTTCACCAATAATTTATTAGGATATTGCGTACTTATTGTATTGATTCTTTAAAATAGCTCTTGTTCGCTCGCTCCCATGAGCTGGCAGAAAGGTTGCACAACCGGTATCTAAAAGCTTTTTCCAGCTTTTAACCATCAGCTTTGGCTCAAGCGCAAAAGGTGGAAATATTGATCCTCTGAACATCCCAACCATCGTATCCCCCGCTATAGCTATTTCATCATCGACGATTATGCTGATTGATCCTGGCGAGTGTCCAGGTGTATGAATAATATATCCAGAAATCCCAATTGAACCCAGATCATATTTTTCCTCGACTAAAACATCGTACAATGCTGGTTTGTACCTGAAGTGGTTGTGTATTTTTGGCTGTATAAATTTGTTTGTTAGGAGTTTTGTAAATAATGTAGAACCGACTATGCCGGGATTTTCACCATTTGTTAGGTATATAGATTC
This sequence comes from uncultured Victivallales bacterium, assembly GCA_964625675.1. GTDB lineage: Bacteria > Verrucomicrobiota > Lentisphaeria > Victivallales > GWF2-38-69. The sequence continues at coordinate 1,856 of CAZVCD010000369.1, forward strand.
ACTCGAATGGACTATTGTTAAAGCCTTGTATTTCTCTTTTATACTTGCTGCGTTTCCGGCATGGTCAAAATGGCAATGAGTTAAAACAAGATTGATTGATGAATTAGCACTAACACCAAGTGTTTCAAGATTTCTGCACAAAGCATCCCAGTTATTTTCTCTTCCTGTATCTACAAGCAGATATTTACTGTCTTTTGTAATTAAAAAACAATTACACCTTCCTTGTAGTGCCCGAAAAATTTTTGTTCCAGTTTTTGTTGTCCAACTTTTCATAATAACACCCTAAAAAATCAATTTTATACTCCCAGAGCAGTTTCCATTGAAATGCATTACACATTTATCAATTTCAGGACTGAATCTATAATCTATTTCAAGTTCTTCAAGCCAACATTTAATTCTGTAAAGAACACCGCATTCATACTCGTCTATTGCGCCTAATCTGATTACACAAGCATAGCCTGCAAATAAGTAGCAATAGAAATTAAAGAG
>CAZVCD010000370.1:0-2341 GCA_964625675.1 uncultured Victivallales bacterium
TTTTATCATTAGAAACTCTTGCGCATTTATGACAAATAAATTCAGGATTTTTGACAAGCTCTTTTAAATGTTCAATATCTTTTTTTATATCACAGCGACTATACTTACAAAGTTGTTTCATAATAACGCTACCTAAAGTGGGAATTGAATAAAAGCAAGCCAGAAGTAAAACCATATAGTTTTCAAATTAAATCAGTACTATACTTATAACGTTTTTTGTATAAAAAAGATAACAATCAAGTGTTGAAATTGTATCAAAGATCTCTTATTAAACTTTTAATACGCTACTAAATTTATAATGATTAAAGAACTTCACTACAGCTTTAGATTTGAGTTTTATGAGAAATCACCTATACAAATATTTTATTTTATTTTATATTTTTATTGCCTATAATTCCACAGCCGATAATTCTCAAAGAATTAATCAGCTGAGAGGAAAGCTGCTATACCATCTGACACAGAGTAAAATGATTTCAGGTTCATAGTGACGCCACTTAAATTCAACGGGTACAGGCTTATTTCTCATATGTATTCGCCAGTATTTATATTATTAAATTATGGAAAATATAGCACAAAAATAATATATTACGGTTTTAGCAACACTACCTTTTTTTCGTATTTTTTATAAACTTTGAAGTTTAAAAAAGCTTTAAAGACTGGATCTAAGTGTTCGGATTGCCGGGATACCCCAGTGCCGACCTAACATTCCAGGCAGTGTCATATAAGACCTTAACACAATCAATAAATGATTCATCTCCTCTTAGTGTGTCAATTAAAGGCAGATATACAACCAAAGATATATCGTATGCAGGATCATATGCCATGAGAGAGAGATTTCCGACCCTTGCTCCATTGTGTCCATAACCTATGTTTGGTGTAAATGTGCAGCCGAGAGAATAGTTTTGATTACTCAGTGAAGTATCTTTCTGCATGAGAGTAACAGTTTCAGTATTTAATACATTACTACCCTTCATCAATGAACGAATGAATATATTTAAATCATTAATTGTTCCATAGCCATTTCCTTCTCCGACCTGAGCACTCATATTGAAATCAGTAATTTCCACGGTCCCGTTCTGGCTGCGTTCTGTTCCTGGAACACAGGGGCTTGGAAGAACAGAGTCTGCAGCCGATATGGGAAAATGAATATTCAAAGGAATCTTCGCCTTTTTCCCGACTATAAAATCATTAAGATAGTCTTCATATGTTTTTGCAGTACCGGCAAAGAAAGAATATACTCTGGATATTATTCTGCTCAGGATAGCATATTCTGTATTGCTGTAATGGTACCCGCTGCCAGGAGTAAAGTAATAAAGGTTTTTAGATACAAGCTCTGCTGTAAACTCGTCTACTTTAAATTGATGATTGTGATTGGATTTCTGCTTAAACTCTGTATATGTATCTCCGCCCCAGGACGGATTAGCATCATTGTCAACGTCAAATACTCCTGAGCTGTGCTGAAGCAGCTGTTCAATTGTTATACTGCTTTTATATGGTATATCCCAATCAGGCGAATCAGGGACATAAGTTGTTTTTTTACTGCCGGGAATTATATCTGTTATTTTATCTTTATAATTGAGCCATCCGTCCTGATACATTTTTAATATGGCAGCGGCTGTAAAGCTTTTGGTGTTGCTTGCAAACCTGAAATTCATATCTTTGGTAACAGGCTTGACACCGTCATGAACTGATGAAACGAATATCAACCCATCGCGAGTTTGAATTAGGACATTAAGAGATGGAACAGGATTTCCAAGTTTAGATTCCAGCTCCTTGCGAACAGCGTCTACTGCCTTTTGTACATTAAGTTTAGATTTGTCGTTAACAGGTTTATCAGTACATAAAGCTTGGATAGGTAACAGTAAACAAAATAATATTATTGCTAATACAGCTGATGCTTTCATTTTTAATCTTCCTAATTTTTATTGTTCTTATTCTTTAGAATGTTTTGCGAAATCAAGTCTGTTTTTAATAAGGCTTACGGCAAAAGCTAAGTTTTTGCAATAGAGATTGTAAATTCTAATTCGTTAGATATGGGGTTGTTGTACGCTTATATATTGAAATACAATATCAAAAATTATCGATTTAAACTTGAAATGTTTGAAAACAATATTGCTGCGAATTTTTTAATACGAAAAGTCAAATATAAATCTAACAAATATAATAGTGAAATGAACATAAAGAGCACTTAGAATCAGGACATTATTCATATACCCAAAAAATCTGCAGTTTAATAAAATCTGTATATAATTTTAAAGCACTATAAACAAGCGTGCTGAGGAATTCGAATTTACAATTTCTCAGGCTTACAAAGTCTCTTTTTATCATTAGAAACTCTTGC
>CAZVCD010000371.1:0-2332 GCA_964625675.1 uncultured Victivallales bacterium
GCTCTATCTAAAAGAAAGTTAGTTCGCCCTTCAGAGGAAACCCCGGAAATAGCAATAATTTTTACTCCAGTACACTCTTCTCTTATTTCATGTATAGCCTGTATCCCATCTTTTTCCGGGAGAAAAAGATCCATGACAATTAAGTCAAACAAACCCTGAAAATAAAGGTCGCATCCGATTTTCCCATCAGAAGCTTCTTCTATTTCATAGTCAGCCTTCTCAAGAGCAATTTTTAGCATCTTTCGAAAAGGCCTGTTATCATCGATTAAAAGAATACGTTTCATTTTTATTCTCCTTTTTTATTTAATAATTCGTGAATAGCCTGTGTGAGTACCGTTATTTTTACTGGTTTAGTTAAAATTTTATTAATGCCGTATTTGTTCATATCTTTGTCAACTAAAATGTCATTGTACCCAGTAGTAAGTATGATGGGAATGTCTGGGTTGATTTTTATAAGTTCGTTGCTTAGTTCAATTCCTGTCATTACCGGCATTACCTGATCAGTAAAGACAATATCAAATTTATCCGGCTGATCGCTAAAAACTTTCAATGCTTCATCACCATTATCGGCAACAGTTATACTGTATCCAAGTTTTTTTAATGAAATCTCAAAAGACTTCCGCAAAGCAATTTCATTTTCAACAACCAAAATATGCTCATTGCCTTTAATAGGTAATAAATTAGGTTTTTTCTTTACTTCAATAGAATTTATTGCAGGAAAGAAAAGCTGGAATGTCGTTCCTTTTCCAGGCTTACTTTCCACAGTTACAGTACCTTTGTGTGCTTTAATAATATTATATACTACCGAGAGTCCAAGGCCAGAGCCTTTTCCAACCTCTTTAGTTGTAAAGAAAGGATCAAATATGTGCTCTGTTACTTCATCGCTCATTCCATTGCCCGTATCCTGTATGCTCAATTTCAAATAAGTTCCAGGCTTGGTAATGCCAAAAATGTTGGATTGTTCTATATAAAATTCTACTTCTTCCAAATTTATTTCTAAAATTCCATTTTTTCCCTGCATTGCATCTCGTGCATTATTACATATGTTTATTATTACCTGCTGGATTTGCGTTTCATCACCTAAAATTTGATGATAGGTACTGTTTATATGCTGACGAATTTTAATTGTTTCAGGAAAGATAACTTCAATCGTTTTAGTAACACGTTTGAGCAGTTCAGATAATATTATAGGCAAAAACAGCTGTTTTTTATCTCGGGCAAAAATTGCAATTCTGTTGACCAGCTCAGAAGCATTTTCTCCCTGAGAATACACTTCTTCTAAATATTCTTTTTCTTCATCATTAACATTCTGTCCATTAATGACAATTTCAGTAAGCCCCATTATTGTCCCTATAATATTATTAAACTCATGAGCCATATTTCCAGCCAATGAACCTATGGCTTCCATTTTTTGAGACTGCAGCAGTTGTAACTCCAGCGAATGGCGTTTAACATCAGCCTCTTTTTGATCCGTTATATCGGATAAAGTACCTATTACTTTTAGGATTTTTTTTTCATCATCTATTAATTCAGCTTTTCCTCTAACCCACCTAGTTTTATCTTTCCAAATGAGTTTATTTTCAAAGCTGTTTGGGAGGCCTTTAATGATTCGATGTTCAATGTCATAGGGAGCACCTTTTTTAAGTGCGGCTGTCCAGCTTTTTTTCACATAATCCCTGTCATCAGGGTGAACACAGTTTAGAAAGGATTTGTATGTTACGCGCTCAGCAACATTAATTCCGAATATTCTGTATGTTTCTTCTGTCCATTTAAATATATTAGTAATTACATCAAGTTCCCAAGTTCCCACATGTGCAATTTTCTGTGCCTTTGCTAAATGGTAATGTTCCTGCTGAAGTTTTTTAGTTTTTTCTTTTACAAGTACTTCCAGATTATCACTATATTCCAATAGTTCCTTTTCAGCTTCCTTACGTTTAGCTACTTCGGATGTCCATTTATTGAGAACAAGCTTTATATTAAAGAGAACCATACCAAATATTAACAATATAAAGAAAGTTTCAATGATGCCTTCTATCATATTCATAGGTGTATCAACACCGCCAAATAATCGGTGAGGTAAGTCAAAAAATTCATTCAACCACAAAAATGTAACAATCAGGAAAAGTCCTATAATAACACAAGAAAAAACCTGTTTTGAAAAACTTAATTTATTCATAATTACCCCCCCCTAATCAACTCTGATTATTATCAGCTTTAAAGTCAAAATTATCTCATGCAATTTTCTTAATAAATTCTAGATTTGTTTCATTATATCTAGCTTCGCATCTTTCCATCAACTTTGCTGTGGCCTGATAATGCTCTTTGCCCGGAC
>CAZVCD010000372.1:0-2328 GCA_964625675.1 uncultured Victivallales bacterium
GGTTTTGGTCCACTTAGTTGAGGTTCGAATCCTCGTGGGGTAGCCATTCTTACCACTAGGTTTTCAAGATAACATTCCTATTTTAAACTTTACTATTTCTGTTTTATGTGTACTTATATAAAGAGTGCAGTTTTTATCATCTATTATTTTTTATCTACAAGTTATACTGTTTTATTCTTTTCGGTTAATGATATTGCTGTAAATCAATCAATAAAAAAAGAATTCCTATGATCTTAAATAAAAATATTAATGTAAAAAACTGGAATGAAAAAACTTTCAAAACTTATTTTATATACAAAAAAGACGTCTAATGTCATCATAACATTTCTTTTTTTAGCTCTGATATCCTGCAAGGCTGTAGAAGCTCCTGATTCTGGATTTATTAAACATCCTGAGAGAATGCATAAAGATCCTAGTTTGCCTTTTCATAAAGTATGGTTCTACAGGTACTTTAACTTGATGAATTATAGCAGAATTATTATTAGTCCGGTGAAGCTCCACTATATGTTCACTCAGAGCAAAGTAGAAGGTATGAATGTCAGGAATTATTTAGACTACAAAGATACAGACGATAAATATGCCGCAGATTATTTCAGAAATTCATTTATTGAAGCGTTTAATTCTATGCCTGAGAATAGGTTTAAAGTTGTTAATAATCGCGGATACGGTACCCTAATGCTTGATGTTGCAATTGTAGAAATAGTCCCGACGAAGGTTTCAATGAACTCTGTGAGCGGTGCTTTAATGTTTGTGCCATTTGGGGGAATTCTGATGAGTGCTGCTTTTTCTCTTATTTCATTGCCGATAAAAGCCGTGCTTGGCGGAGTATTCGAAAGTGGATTTAAATCTTACATTGCATTTGAGGCAGTATTAAAAGATGCGATGACAGGTAAAGTGCTAGCATCCTACGCAGACCGTGAAACGCAGCAAGCTACTTTATTCAGCTTTAAAGATTATACATACTTTGCTCATATCAGAGGGATTATAGATGAATGGGCGCATCAGACTGTTAGAATGCTAAATAGAAAACATGGGGAAAGAATAGAGAATTCTTCTGCTTTTACTTTTAATCCACTGTAGTACTGCATTTTAGTGATGTTGTTTAAATTGAGATATAACGTCTAAAAGTCTTTAGCTTGAGATAAAAACAGTTAAGGTATACCGGAGGCATTTTTATTTTTGGTTTAATTGCGGGATTTTTATCCTCAATTATTTAAGTGTACAGGAATTTGCTTTTTAACTTATTTATAGTCAGCAATATTAAGTAACGTAACAAAATAAAAAGAGAAAAACACGATTTATCTTGTATGATTTCTCGAATACCATTTCACCTTGGGTATAATAAGTATTATGTCTACACATTTGGAAAATTTTCTTTCTTTTCTACGGAATGAACACCATGCGTCTATACATACTGTAAGCAGCTATAGAAGAGATATTGAACAGTTTGTGAAGTTGAGTTCTACTGATGCAGAGAATCCGGAGAACTCAGATTTATGGAGTCGCGTTAGTGTTTTAGATGTTAGAGAGTATATTGTCAAATGTCAGGATGACTGTTCAAAACGTTCAATCAGTAGAAAACTTTCTGCGTTACGTTCTTTTTATAGGTATATGATAAGAGAGGGGCTGCTTGAAAACAATCCTTTTGCGGGTGTTAGTTCACCTAAAATTTCAAAACCACTACCCAAGTATATGTCTGTTAACGAGGTTGATAGATTACTGGATGCACCTGCTTTATATTGGCGTGAAGCATTGGGAAAAGGCCTAACAAAGAAACAGGGACATGCTGAATTTGCGAAAAGTAGGGATGCTGCAATAATGGAGCTTATTTATAGCACCGGCGCACGTATAAGTGAAGCCTTAGGCTTAAATCTTAAGGATATTGATACGCTAAGTGCTGTTGTGATTTTTAGAGGAAAAGGAAAGAAAGAGCGTCTATCTCCACTGGGAAAACCTGCAGTAAAAACTCTACGCAAATACTTAAGAATAAGAAGCAATCGTACTTCCAACAACAAACCCACTGCTCCATTTTTTATTAACAAGGATGGCGGCAGAATAACATCGCGTTCATTTCAACGCTTTTTTAAAAAATATTTAATAACAGGAAAGCTTTCTCCTGATTTGACTCCTCATACTTTACGACATTCATTTGCTACGCATCTTTTAGATGCCGGAGCGGATTTACGGAGTGTTCAGGAATTATTAGGGCATGCCAACCTTAGCTCTACTCAAATTTATACACATATCAGTGCAGAGCATATGAAACAGATATACCGGAAAGCACATCCAAGAGCAAAATAGAACTTGCCATTATTTCTAGAACTCTTA
>CAZVCD010000373.1:0-2313 GCA_964625675.1 uncultured Victivallales bacterium
GAGAAGATTTAACTATCAGAGAAGAGGCTATGCAGTTGATTAATACAGCTGACGACGAACAATTGAAGCAGATACTTCATTTACTGAAGCAAGAGTAACTTTTTTGAACTACCTCTTCCAAGTACAAACTGAAATATAATAAAATCTTGGATAAATTCATCAATATTGCCATTAAACCTCTCCGGCAACAGCTACATATTTGGTTAGTTTTGCGCGTTTGTAAATTGATCTGTTATTCTAAGAGTAGTCTCCTGTATCAGTTCGTTGTTGGGTTCTGTAGACGAGCCATAGTCTTGAAGCAGCGTTAGCGCGCTAATCATGTAGACCCATTGCCGACCTGACAGTAACCTGGAGGTACTGTCCCGAATGCACCCACACCGTTCACGATACAATTACTGGTGTTTTTTGCAGCTTTATCTGCTTGTCCAGCTGCAGCCCCTGTCCTTAAAACCAGGAACGATTCTCAGAATCAGGCTAAGCCAGATGTCTCGGATGAAGAAGCAATGAAGTTCTTTAAATTGGGTGCTCAACCTAAAACTAGTTTTTTCGAGTTTTTAAAGAAGCATACTTCTGAAGCTAAAGCTAAGGCTAAAATAGATTCTCTCCTTCACTCAGAACAAATTGTTCAGCAGAAATGGGAAGGGCGCGGCACACCTAAAGTTTTAGGACTTCCAAAGCAGATTGTGCAAGATAATTTACCCACTAATTAATTAAGCATTGGCAGTTTAAGGATTAGGGGCACCAATGCTAAGTGCCGAACCTTAATAGCGCACAGTAGCATATTTAAGGTTAGGTGAGATACCCTTTAGGGGGCTCACTCCCATCCTTCAACTACGGGCGCACGCTAAGCATTAGCAGCTTACTTACGCTTAAAGTTGGAAGTAAAAAATAGTTAATATGCTCGACAGATATAAAGGAAAGAAAAATGAATTGCGAACTATATAAAAATTACTTATAAGAAAATAATTTTGAATTTTGCCAAAAAGTGAAAATCAATAAAACAAATACGGGAACTGTTGCATAATTACATGTATGTTTAAAAAAAATGTAAGCAACGTATTCTGAGGCTAAAATGAAGTTTCTAGCCTTTCTTCTGAGGAAAGCAAAAATACCCGGAGACTTTTTTTTTATATCCAGAACCTCCATATGGATTGACTAAGCCCCTCCGCCAGTTTGACAGGCACCAGTCGTACTCACCGCAGCTCCCCCATCCTCACAGTTACCGGATCCACCTAGGTGTGTCCCCGTGTTCTCTCCGCCGCCCACACATGCGTTAGTATTCGCGTTTGGTTCTAAGCCAGACCAACAGCCTATGCCACTTGAAGTTGTAGCACCTACACCCGTATAACATATGTAAGTATCGTCAATAGGCCATTTGGGTGTATTCCCATCGGCGCAGCACCCCGGTTGAAGAACATCCGTCCCCCCGGAGGCGCCTGATCCTGTGCTTAAGCACGTCGCTGAGCAGGATTGCACATCAGTATGTAAGTGTGGTATTCGGTATAATAACGTTTTGTTCCCCATTAACTGTCTTTACCCATATGTTCCATCGCCTAACATATTTTGAGATGCATTCGAGAATGGATAAATATCCTTTCACTGAGTTAACCCCTGAACATCTTCGATTTTTAATCGTATAAAATAATATTCTTATAGCAAATGGTATTAATTATTAATTTATCTATTTAATATTTATCTATTGTTCTTTTTTTTCAATAACGAATAAAAGAAAGCTGAGGTATTCAACATTTCAGATGCACTTCAGCTATCAGTGCTACTAACAGGACATCTCTATTTTTTTTAAAATAGGGCAAAATTAATTGGCTTCTAGTAATATAAACTGGTTAATACTCTGTATATATAATTACAAGTATAGATAAAATCTATTTTAGTTTAATTCATAAAAATATTCAATATCAGGAACTTGTTACTAAGGTTATTTTTCAAATTATTGATTCTCTTTCCCCTTGTCCGGCAAAAGTTCATGTAGATTCTTGTTAGGGTAAGACATCAAATTCCTGTAAATATACTCCAGATATTTCTGCGGATTGATATCCATTGCCCTGCAGCTTTGTATCAGCGTCATGTGATTGAGCATGGCTTTTCCACTTCGCCTGCTTCTAAGCCCAAAAAACCGAGCAAAAAGACGATAACCCCTTGGGAATGGAATAAAAAATTATATATGCGTGTAGTAATACCTTTTTCCCATACTATCTTTCCCCCTATCGGCTTGAACGGGGTCGTTGTACGTTAAGTAACTAGTGTTTAGTATGTTATATGAATAAAACTTGTTATATGGGGCTTAAACGGTCA
>CAZVCD010000374.1:0-2310 GCA_964625675.1 uncultured Victivallales bacterium
TAACGGATAAGGATAGATTATTTTCCGAAAGATAAGACGTTGCCTTTGTTGCATTATATTATAGAGGAACAATAATCTTATCCAATGTTGTGCAAGTCCGAATCACCTATGCCTATATCTATATATAAAGCAAATATATTATTCCCTGTTTTGTTCTATAGGCAGAAACTATCAGATTTTTTATTTTAAAACCTATTTTTAACCCGAATTTCATCTTTTCCCGGGTGCTCTTTTTTCCATATATCATAATTGCTCTTTCAAAAATAACAGATTTGCTGTTTTTATACAGTACGGTTACATTCCTTTTTGTTAATTCAAAAAGGAATTATTGTATCTAACCTATAACAGAGCGGCATCTGCCGCACTAAACCGGGATTTTAACAATAATCCTTTTAAATTTTAAAGGTTTAAGAGTCTCCGGGAATGTTTGGTACATTATTTTCATCCTGCATCCGCATTTGGGACATTTATATGGCGGTCTCTCAGTTTCAGTATTTTCTTCAAGTTTTACCCTGAGTATCAACTGCAGAAGTTTCAGTATTTTTCCGGCATTACCATGCAGGAAACCGTAATCCCTACATCTTCTAAAGCCTTTCGGAAGCACATGCTGTATTACATGGAAAAGAAAATCCTCTCCTTTCATTGTCCTGTATCTCTTTATACCCGTATCGGATTCAATATAGCTGAATGTAACAGTCCCGTCATGATTATTGAATATTTTCTTTTCTGAGATAACTCCGCGGTAAAGATATCTTGAAAGATAAAGCAGAGCTTCTTTCCCGCTTCCCGCTTCTTTCATATTCACCCGCCATTCTTTTTTATACACAATATAAGGAAACTTAATCCCGTTTTCTTTTAGTATTGCAAGAAACTTTCCTCTGAAAAACTTGCTAAGCTTTTCCCATGGGAAAAGATATTTACCTTTCTTCTTTTTCCAGAGTTTATTCTTTTTGTCAATTGCTCCGCCCGGTATTATAAAATGAACATGCGGATGATAGTCAAGATTCCTTGCATGAGTATGCAGAACTGCTGTCATTCCTATATCACCTCCGAGATGTTTCGGATTTCCCGCTATTCCTCTCATTGATGCAGATGCAGCATCAAAAAGTGCATTGTAACATTTTTTCTGATTACACCATACTGTTTGACGAAGTTCAAAAGGAACTGTTACTGTCACCATGAAATAATCAACAGGCAGAAGCTTATCCAGCTGTCTATTGATCCATTGAGTTGTCTCATGATTCTGGCAGGCAGGACAGTTCCTGTTTCCACAGGAATGATTAAATATCTCAATATCACCGCATTCAGGACATATTACATGTATTGTTCCTGACTCTTCGGTTCGGCATCTTTGGATTGCAGACATTGCTTTTTTATGCCCGGGAAGTATTTTATCTTTATACTTCATTTCCATGACTTTACCAAAGGTCCTTATTGCATCCTTCATTTTCATGGTCTGAAACTAAAGGTCGTGGAAATGAATCTTTGCCATTATCTCATTTATCCCCGAATCCGAATTTTCCAATGTAACTTTAGTAAAGTGTGTATACCTTGCTGTAGTTACTATACTGGAATGACCAAGAATATGCTGGACTACTTTTAAGTTGATGTTAGCTTCAATCAGATGAGTTGCATAAGAATGACGAAGTGAATGAACAGAGACCTTTTTGTTTATTCCGCTATCAGCTGTTGCTGCTCTGAAAGCAGCCTGTACACATCCTATATTCATAGGCTGTATTGTATGTCTGACTGTTTCTGTCCCTCCAAGTATATTAGGGAAAATCAGCTCTGTATTACGGTGAACTTTCCAGTATCTGCGAAGTGCATGAAGAGTTGAATGAGGAAGCGGAACTAGACGATCTTTATGTCCTTTGCCATTTCTTATATGAACCTGCATTTTCTCGCAGTCTATATCGGCAACTCTGATATTAACTCCTTCACTTATTCTCAGCCCCATACTGTAAATAACAAAGAGCACAGCCCGGAAGCGAAGAAGCTCTGTATGTGCCAGTATCTGTGATACTTCAGATATTGTAAGTATATCCGGTATCTTCTTTACTTTAGGAGGTCTTACTATCTCTACATGTCTCCATTTACGCTTAAGCACATACTTCCAGTAGAACACAAGTGCATTAAGGTCAATTTTGACTGTACTCCAGGAGTGAGTGTCTATGAGGTCGGCAAAGTACTGTTCAAATTCCGATACAAGAAGATAGTCAGGCAGTCTGTTGAAATACTCACATACACGGCGAAAACCGCGAAGATAACATTTCGTTGTTGATTCTGCCATTCCCTGAAGCTTAAGCGCTC
>CAZVCD010000375.1:0-2302 GCA_964625675.1 uncultured Victivallales bacterium
TAAAGGCATTCTGTCACCTTAAAAAGGATATTAGAATTTTTGCAATACATAGAATTAACAAAACAGAGCTAACAAAATATACATTTGAAACAGATCACAAAATAGTAACAGAATCTACCAATGGAAAGCCTCTTTTCCTGTTTGATGAAGTCAGTGACGTTGAAGTATATTGCTCTAAGGAAATTGCAGGATATGTAATTGAGCAGAGTAAAACTCGAGGGCAGAAAATCACAGAAAATGAAGATGGTTCCGTTGTTGTCCATATTCCTTCCGCTCCAAAACTTGATATCATAAAATGGGTACTGTCTGAGGGCGGAGAAGCAAAGGTGATTAAGCCTGAGTGGTTGTGGAAGGAAGTGAAGAGCCAAGCACGCAAAATCATTAGTCCATGAATAATCCAAAATATTAGTTAAAAAAATTGGAGGTTTTTATATATGAATAATTCTGAAATAAATAGTGGTGTTAATCTATTATGCGAAACATCACTTTCTATTAACAGTTATTATGAAAATCGAAGTAAATTAGTAGATGCTTTAAATAAAGTTCCTAAACAAGAATTAACAAAATGTCTTGAGTATTATAAAGATAGATCAGGAGTAATAATTGATTTAAGGAAGGAAGTAATTAAGTATTTAGAGGAAGGCAATAAGGTTAGTTTAGAAATTTTAGAAAATTTAATTAGTAAGCATAAAAAAGGAAAAGAAAATCAATTTAGATCACATAAAAAATGGTTTAGTATTTTTTACCCTCCTATAACATTTTATGGACATAATGCTTTAAGGGAATTTACAAAAAAATTTATCAAAAAATTAGAAGATGATCTACAGTTAAGTAATATGGTAAGCTCTAACGTGGTAGACTTTCAAGGTGCTAGGCAACAAGGTAGTAATACATTTTGGTTGGCCATATATAATAAATCTCAAAAAAATCATTCTACTGGAATACAGTTTTTCATTGAATTTAATAAAGGAAAAATTGGTTATGGAGTTTATAGGCACAGTGATAAAACATATTTGAAAGAACAAATGTTACTAGTCCCCTCAAACTTTAAATACAATGATCTCTTAAACTATTTTAAGACAGAAAGAGAAGAATTAATTAATAATTTTTATGAAAAAACATCAAGTTTACCTGATAAGAAAGACCTTAATATGATTTCAATTAATAGAAGTAGACCTTTAAACACTATTCTCTATGGCCCTCCTGGAACGGGTAAAACATACAATGCTGTTAAAAAAGCATTGGAAATCATTAAGAATCAAACTATTGAAGATTTTTCAGAAAATTATTCAGAATATAAGGAGGAATATGATAAGCTCCGTAAATCAGGCCAAATTGAATTTGTAACTTTTCATCAAAACTACAGTTATGAAGAGTTTGTAGAGGGAATTAAACCTGAGACAGATAATGGTAAAGTTACATACGAAGTTAAACCTGGAGTCTTTAAAAGAATTTGTAATAATGCTAAAATGAAACCTACTTCCAATTTTGAAGAGGCTATTAATGCGTTTAAACAATTTTTAAGTGAAGAAAATGAAGCTAAACTTCATTCAAAAGTTCGAAAAGCTAAATTCAGTGTTTCATATAGAGATGGAACTACTTTTAGAATTAATCCAGACTCTCAAACTGACCAAAAAGATTACCCTGCATCAATTGAAAACATAAGAAAACTTTATACAGGAGAGAGCACAACCTCAGAAGTATATAATCCTACTTATACTCTTGGAATTCTTGAACATTTATATACAAAATATGGTTTGAGAAAATATGATGCTCTGAATCAAGATGGTAATAAAAAGAAAAATTATATGCTTATTATCGATGAAATCAATCGTGGTAATATAGCAAAAATATTCGGTGAATTAATAACATTAATAGAACCTAACAAAAGGTTAAAGGTCAAAAATTATGAGACTAATGGTATTGATGAATCACTAACAGTAAGATTACCATACTCACCAACCGATGAACCTTTTGGAGTTCCAGATAACTTATACATAATAGGTACTATGAACACTGCTGACCGTTCTATTGCTTTAATGGATATAGCACTTCGGCGAAGATTTGTTTTTGAAGAGATGATGCCGAATCATAATCTTGACTCAATCAGAACAAGCCTGGATGATGCAGATATAAACTTGCAAGAATTACTAAAAACTATAAATGAACGAATTGAATATCTTTACGATAGAGATCACATGATAGGTCACTCTTATTTTATGAATATTAATTCAAAAGATGATCTTGATCATGGGCGTTTCAATAAAAAGATAATATCTAAATTTAACAGCATGCCATTTGC
>CAZVCD010000376.1:0-2295 GCA_964625675.1 uncultured Victivallales bacterium
ACTCTAGTCAATTAATATAATATGTTATTTTACCTTACCGTCCATGTGTCTTGTAACTAATCATTCCTGTAATTATAATTACTATTCTGGTAATTCGTTCTCTTATAATATTGCAAATATAAAAAATACTGGATATAATGAAAAAATATGGTTCCTATTTGTAGGTATCCCTTATATGTAAAAATATTGCAGTAATAACTTTAGATTTAGTTGTTAGCAGAAGTCTAGATTAGTATTTGATATATTTCCTTCTATTATAAAAATTAAAATGTGAGGTTCTAATGATTGGATTTTTTAAACCGGCACCAGCAATTGATCAGATGTCTAAAGAGAAGTCACAAAAGCTGTATCCTAGATGGCGATTAAAAATGTTTCTTGTTGCCTATATAGGTTATTTAACCTACTATTTTGGCAGAAGCTCCTTCTCTGTAGGAAAACAGTACCTGGTCGGCTTGAATACCGAACAAATGGGGATAATAGGTGCCTCGCTTGGAATCGCATATGGTTTAAGTAAATTTTTAATGGGAAATGTTTCTGATAGGAGTAATCCAAGGTATTTCCTTGCAAGCGGTCTTATAATGACTGGAATTATAAATATTCTTATTCCCGATTTTTTAGGCTATGGGGTGTCTGCACTTGTCATAATCATGTTCATAAACGGCTGGGTTCAGGGGATGGGATGGCCTCCTTGTGGTAGAATCATGACACACTGGTTTTCTGATGGAGAAAGAGGGACTAAGATGGGAATCTGGAATACGGCTCATAATGTAGGGGCCGGTTTGCTACCTCTAATAATAGTTCCTATCGGCATATACCTCTGGGGTGGAAACTGGCATGGGCTATTCTATTTTGCTGGAATAGTATGTATATTAATCGGAGTATTAGTTGTTATTTTCGGGGCGGATACTCCACAATCAGTCGGACTGCCGCCTATTGAAGAATATACTAATGACTATCCGCTTGAAGATGTAGAAAAGGGACTTGATAACAGAGAACAGGAGATGACATCTAAACAAATTTTCTTTAAATATGTTCTCTGCAATAAATGGTTATGGATGATAGCAATAGCAAATGTCTTTGTTTATTGTGTGCGTTATGGATTGCTTAACTGGTCTTCTTACTATCTTCATGATGTCAAAGGTATGTCAAAGGCTGGAGGACTTCTTGGGTTTGCTCTTTTTGAACTGCCTGCTATTCCTGGAACAATACTGATAGGTTGGATTACTGATAAATATTTCAAAGGTAGAAGAGCTCCGATGGGTGTAATATGTATGGCACTTGTTTTTGTTGGAATTATTTTCTATTGGCAGGCAACTTCTCCTGTGGCACTGTTATGTTCTCTTGCATGTATTGGATTTCTTATCTATGGCCCTGTAGCGCTTATTGGAATACTTGCACTTGACCTTGTACCAAAGAAAGCTGCAGGTACAGCGGCAGGTTTTACAGGTCTTTTTGGATATTTTTTAGGTACTGTAGCTGCTGAAGCTCTTCTTGGTACTATTGCTAAAAATTGGGGATGGGATTATGTATTTATAACACTCCTGGTAGTCTGCGTACTTGCTATTATTATGCTTTCTTTCAGTTGGAATCTGCATGATAGAAGTAAATCCCATTCATCAACATAAACGGATAAAATAATGAATAAAATAAAAGAAGAAGCCTTAAAATTGGCATTTAACTCAGAATTCAGTGTTTTATTTAATCAATTATATACGCAATATCATGTTGCACCCGGCAATAGAGAATTACAGCTTGAAGCCGATGAGGCATTTGAAAAAAATATAACTATTTTAGTAAATGTTTATAACAAGGCACTGGATATTATTTCTGATTAGGTTCGGATGTAGCAATTGTTTTTTTTATTATTATTTGCAACAGTTCATGTTGCAAATAAAGAAATCATTACATATAATCTAATTTAAGGATCTTAAAGATCGTTTAAGCGTCTAAATTTATAACACAAAACAAGGAGAAAAGGAGTATGTTAAAAAAACTTACAATTTTATTGGTGCTAACAGTATGTTTGTCGGGTTTTAGTGCTTTTGCAGAGGCAGCAAAAGATGCATCACCAATTCGCTTTTCATTATGTCCAGGTTTCGGATGGCCTAAAAAAGATGTTACAGGATTAAATTTGGGGCTAATAGGCGATCAGGATAAAGAAAAGAGTGTAGTAGGGACTGATATGAGTTTACTTGTTACATTAACGAAGAATGTAAAAGGCTGCCAGAGTGCTATGGTCAGTCTCACTGAAAATTCAGAAATGACCCAGAGTGGAATTGTTACCTATGCTAATAA
>CAZVCD010000377.1:0-2293 GCA_964625675.1 uncultured Victivallales bacterium
AGCTTCCGTCGTCGTTTTCAACTATGCCGGATAAAATGGCGGACAGGTCAGAGGATAAATATCGAAAAATATTTTATTTTGGGTTTAACTTAACTTTTTATCATTATTTTTCTTAGGTATGTGAGGCTTGAGATGAAGCTCCTTTAATTGTATTCCAGATACTTCACAAGGTGCGCCCATCATTAAATCCTGTGCCTGCTGGTTAAATGGGAACGCGATAACTTCACGAATGTTTGGCTCATCAGCTAAAAGCATTACAATACGGTCTACCCCGGGAGCAATGCCTCCATGTGGTGGCGCACCAAACTTGAAAGCGTTTATCATACCGCCGAATTTATCATCAACAACATCTTTTGAATATCCTGCAATTTCGAATGCTTTATACATGATTTCAGGCCTATGGTTTCTTATTGCTCCACTGGAAAGCTCAATCCCATTGCAGACAATATCATACTGATAAGCCAGTATGTCCAAAGGGGACTTTTCAAGTAAAACTTCCATGCCGCCCTGTGGCATTGAAAACGGATTGTGGCTGAATTCTATTTTTCCAGTTTCTTCATCAAGTTCAAACATAGGGAAATCAACTATCCAGCAGAATTTAAATGAGTCACTCTCTATTAATTCTAAACGGTTAGCTAATTCGGTTCTGACACGGCCTGCTATTTCAGCAGCTTTATTTTCTTTATCACAAATAAAGAAAATAACATCGCCATCTTCAATGTTGCCAACTTGCTTGATGGAATCAATTTCGCCTTTTGACAGAAATTTGAGAATAGGACTTTTTTCCTGACCATTCTGCCAAACTATATATGCCAGTCCCTTTGAACCAATAGACTGGGCAAATTTAATCATGTTATCAAAGAAACTTCTGGGTTTACCTGAAATTCCTGGAACCTTTATAGCTCTAACAACTCCGCCTTTTTTAATTGTTCCTGAAAATGCTTTGAATTCACTATTTGCAAAAACAGTAGAAACATCAATAATTTCAAGAGGGTTACGCAGGTCGGGTTTATCCGAACCATAACGCAGCATAGCATCTTTATAAGGAATTCTTTGGAAAGGAGCATCTGTGCTTTTTTTATCACTGAATTTATTGAAAATATGAACAAAAAGGTCTTCCATCGCCTCAAAAACATCATCCTGTGTAACAAAACTCATTTCCACGTCAAGCTGATAGAATTCGCCCGGTGAACGGTCTGCTCTGGCATCTTCATCTCTAAAACATGGTGCAATTTGAAAATATCTATCAAATCCTGCAACCATTAATAGTTGTTTAAACTGTTGAGGGGCCTGCGGGAGAGCATAAAATTTACCAGGATGTATTCTGCTTGGTACCAGATAATCTCTTGCGCCTTCAGGTGAACTGCTTGTTAAAATAGGAGTTTGAAATTCACTAAATCCCAACTCAATCATTTTATTGCGGATTTCAGAGATAACTTTACCGCGCAAAAGAATATTGTTTTTCAACTGTTCACGGCGTAGGTCTAGAAAACGATATTTTAATCTCATTGCTTCCGGGCAGTTGTCGTCTTTTGCTATTTGGAACGGAAGGACTTCTGATTCACCTAAGATTTCCATCTTTTCAGCAACAAGTTCTACTTTACCTGAAGGAAGTTTTGGGTTAATAGCCTCAGGCAACCTTGCAATAATCTCTCCTTCAAAACAGATAACGCTTTCTAAACGCCAGTTTTCAAGAGATTTATGAAATTCTCTTTTAGGGTCAATAACAATCTGAACAAGACCGGTTTTATCACGAAGGTCAATAAAGATAATTCCACCATGATCACGTACACTATGGATCCAACCGGATACTTTTATTTTTGAACCGATATCTTTATCACAGACTTTTCCACAGTAATGTGTTCTATATTTTTTACTTTTTTCTATCAACTTTCAATCTCCTCAAAGTTAAACTTCCCAGTTATTTAGCAGTCTACCCCCATCAGGTGATTTTGGGGTACCTGTATTTTATATTTTTCTTTTAATGAGGAATATTACATTGTTGACTATCAGCATGTTAAAAAGCAAATTCCTGCACATTTAAATTTAAATTGCACAAAAAGATTTTGTACAATAAATTCGAACTGATTAATCTAGTATAAAGTTTTGATGTCGCAACCCCTTGAATTATAAATTAATCCTAAAAATAGAGTAAAGATGTACGCTTTCGTTAAAAAACATATAAAATAGAGTCCTTTTGACAACAAAAATACAAAAAAAACAAAAATAATAAGGCATGAGTTAGAAAAAAAATGATTTTAAACTAAATTACAATCTTATTTTGTGTTTTTTA
>CAZVCD010000378.1:0-2282 GCA_964625675.1 uncultured Victivallales bacterium
CCGTCTTCGCATAAAGCTTCGCCGAGATAAAATGGCGGGACAAGCAAAAACACGAGTCCCCCAGTCATCCGACGGGGCTGGCCGTTGAATAACCGGGAAGATTTATCTTGTACACTTCCTGAAATAACTTTAAAATACTTTGTAAGTTTAGTGAAATTAAAAAGCGAAAGCTAGCAGAAAACTATTCTTATATTATATTGATCTAGGATAGCTCTTTTAAGTATAAATTGCTCATTCGATTTAGTTTTAACGAACTTACTTATTAGGACTATCTTTTTTTTATATATATAGGATCCACTAAAATGAAAAAAACTCAAAACAGAAAAAGTTTATTTCCGTCAGATAAGCTACTTTTTTTTACACTTCCTCCGATTAATCAAGGGAAATCTAATCCTTCTCTAGCTTCCGAGAGCGTTTCTGCGGGTTTTCCGTCACCTGCAGAAAATTATTCAGAAGGTGAACTTGACCTAAATCAATATCTTGTAAAAAATCCTCCCGCAACTTTTTTTGTAAAAGTTTCCGGTGATTCTATGATAAATGCCGGTATTTTTCCTAATGACATTCTTATAGTAGACCGTTCAATAGAAGTTAAAAGTAATGATATTATCATTGCTATCGTTAACGGTGAATTCACCGTTAAAAGATTTATCAAAAATGTTAATATTATTAAGTTATATCCCGAAAACCCTTTATATGAGC
The DNA here is from genome assembly GCA_964625675.1 of uncultured Victivallales bacterium. GTDB lineage: Bacteria > Verrucomicrobiota > Lentisphaeria > Victivallales > GWF2-38-69. The sequence continues at coordinate 700 of CAZVCD010000378.1, forward strand.
CAATTATTATTCAGGATGAAATGGTTTTTGAAGCTTGGGGTAAGGTTACCAGCGTTATTCACAGAGTTTAATTTGAAAGAATATTATGTCACTGTTTGCCCTTGTTGACTGCGATAATTTTTATTGTTCATGCGAACGTGTATTTGATCCATCACTGAGGAATAGACCTGTTGCTGTTTTATCCAATAATGACGGCTGTATTATTGCAAGAAGCCAGGAGGTTAAAGACCTTGGAATAAAAATGGGTGATCCTTACTATAAAGTGAATAAATTCTTAAAAGCTCATAATACCGCTGTCTTTTCCTCTAACTACGAATTGTACGGAAGCATGTCTCAGCGGGTAATTCAGACTCTAAGGACGTTTTCTCAAAATGTAGAAGTGTACTCAATTGACGAATGTTTTATTGAAATCACAGATGATGAAGATTCCTCGTTGGAAACAATTTCAGAAAACATTGTTAAAACAGTAAAAAAATGGACAGGAATACCCGTTAAAGTAGGAATAGCACACACAAAAACACTTGCAAAGGCCGCCTCCGAGCTTGTTAAAATAAAAAAAATCAAAGAGAAATTCTGCCTGTTGACAGATGAACAGAATATAAAAAATGAATTAAAAAAGTTTTCTGTCGAAGATGTATGGGGAGTAGGGCGGGCTACGCACAAAAAGCTTAAACTGATTGGGGTCAAAACAGCACAGGACTTAATTAATCTTGAGGATGATTATATTAAAAACAAATACGGTATTTTGCTTCTTAGAACAGTAAAGGAACTAAGAGGAGAAGCATGTTATAATCTTGAAACTGTCCCGGAAAGTAGAAAGAGTCTCTGTTATTCAAGGTCATTTAGCAGCAGCATTTCTAAATATTCAGAATTAAAAGAATCTATTGTATATTATGCCTCACAAGCTTCTGAAAAATTAAGAAAAGATAAACTCAAGGCTCAGGCCGTTACTGTATTTATCCGAACAAATTTTTTCAATAAAAATCATCCACAATATTCAAACTCAATTACTATTGCCTTGCCGTATTCGGCAGGGTCAAATAGAATGATTGTGGAACATGCTATAAAAGGATTGGAAAAAATATTCAGAGACGGATATTTCTATAAAAAATCAGGGATAATATTAAGCGATCTCTCAGATGAAAAAATTATACAGCCAGATTTTTTTATTAAACCTAACAAAAAAGAAGACAAACTTTCTACAGTAATGGATGACATTAATAAGAAATATGGAAAAGGATCAGTTAAACTTGCAGGGGAGGGGATTGACAAAGAATGGGATATGTCAAGAAACATGCTTTCCAAGAGATATACCAGCGATTGGAATGAGTTACTTAAAATTGATTAAGTTATTATAGTGTTTTTCATTCTTTAAGTTTTCTACAAACATATAACCACAAGCTTAAAGACTTGGTTTTGGTGTATTTTTAGCTGTTTAAGCCGCATATAACGGATTTTTTATATATAACACCCTATATACCAAACAAGTAACGTACAACGACCCCGTTCTTAACCGTTCTTAAACCCCGTTCTTAACCCAACGACCCCGTTCTTCATCTTTTTGATAGTTATTAACAGTGAAT
>CAZVCD010000379.1:0-2275 GCA_964625675.1 uncultured Victivallales bacterium
CCCACAACCGGACTTGAACCGGTGACCTCATCCTTACCAAGGATGTGCTCTACCATCTGAGCTATGTGGGCACCTATATACACTTTGTTCTTCGTCCGAATACCGCCTCAGCAATAAGCGAGCTATACTATATTAACTAATTCAAAGTATACAAGCATAAATATATTTTAAATATATTTTATTTTAAAGCACCCAAAATTGCCTATAAACTATGTCCTATAAATTTTGTTTTACTTAGCAAATCTATACTAATAATTTAAAAAACAATACCAATAAAAATAACTGGTTTACCGAGCAAATTCGCCTCACAATAGTCTCGCGATTGCAAAATCAAATCGAAGTCTATGGTACTCGGGGGGGGACTCGAACCCCCACGGATTTCTCCACATGGCCCTCAACCATGCGCGTCTGCCAATTCCGCCACCCGAGCGCAAAACGAGAAATTATTTTACCATTATCTTCCAACAATTCAAACCTGATTTTTAAATTAGTTCAAAAAAAATGAAAAAATAATATTTTCCTAGGAGAGTTATGAATTGTCTATTTATGAGCAATAATGCTTTCTTAATAAATCAGCTGTTTCCCGCAAAGCCTGCGGTACAACTTTAGTATTTCCCAAAACAGACATAAAGTTTGTATCTCCTATCCACCTTGGTACGATATGCATGTGAAGATGTTCCTCTAACCCAGCACCTGCAGAAACCCCTAAATTAAAACCAATATTAAAGCCATCAGGATTCATAACATCAGCTAAGATTTCTTTTGATTTTACGCATAGTTCCATCATTTCATTTAATGTTTTCTTATCAAGCAGTGAAATATCCCCTACATGTTCGTAAGGACAAACCATCAAATGCCCTGAAATATATGGATACGCGTTTAATATCACAAAAGAGTATTCAGCACGGAACACAACCATAAATTCATCTTCGTTTTCAGACGGCTGTTTTCTATCACAAAGAAAACATTCTCCTGATTTTTCTGACAGGATGTATTCTATTCTCCAGGGTGCCCATAAAGGCCTATTTTTTTTACTTGTCTCTTTCATACTCAAATACCATTGTTAAAATTTAAGATTTATTATTTATTATTTGAATTTTAAAAATTTTCATCTAGGCTTGGAATCAATTGATTTTCTAAGGCCTTCCCCCATCAAATTAAAGCTCAAAACCGTAAAGAATATAAGTAACCCAGGCCAGAGGGTTAGGTTCCAATAACGCAAAGGGTCTACAAATGCTTCTTTCAACAATTCACCCCAGCTTGCAGTTGGCGGCTGAACTCCAAATCCTAAAAAGCTTAAGCCACTTTCAGCAAGCACATTTGCCGCTACCATAAAAACAGCGCATACCATTATAGGTCCGCTAACATTAGGCAGTAGATGCACAAACATTATTCTCCAGTTTGACATACCTAAAGACTCACATGCCTGAACGTATTGCATTGATCTCTGTTTTAATACTTCCCCACGAACAATCCTTGACAAACCAGTCCAGCCTAAAAAGCCGATTATTGGAATTACCACCAGGATAGATTGTTCAAACTTCAGATCCATCATTGTAGCCATCAATATTAATAGAAGTAAAAATGCGGGAAAACAGATAATAATTTCAACAACTCGCATAGTTAACAAATCTGTTATTCCGCCAAGATATCCTGATATCAATCCAACAGCTGTTCCTATTATTAAAGAAATAAGTGTAGCAAAAATACCGACGGCTATAGAAACCCTTGCTCCATAAATAATCCTGGATAAAACATCACGACCTATATTATCTGTACCCAGCCAATGTTTTTTTGACGAAGTTTCATGCGGTGCTCCAACAAGATCAAATGGACCATAGGGCACTGGAGCACTGATTACAACTTCATTTTTTTGCTGATTGCTAACTCTGTATTTCCAGTCTGTTTTATCAAAAACTCTTTTTACCGTAAAAAATGGAACAGCCAGCATTAACCCCAACAGCAACAATAAATACAGCCTTATTTTTTTAACTTTTCTGAATAATATAAAGACAAAAAAACCAAAAAAGACAAACAGCATTAAATAGTTAAAAAATTTTCCAACTAGCACCTCTGCGGAATTAGGGGAAAAAATATAGTAAAAAAAGGGAAGTTCTATTCCCTTGTTACTAAAAACACAAAGAGGCCTGGAATTAGCTATTACAGGCGCAAAGACAGCGACCAGTATTAAAAGAATTATTCCTGAGAGCCCAATCATGGCCAGTTTATCTTTCTTAAAACCATGCCATATATACAGGAAGTATGAGTGATTGGT
>CAZVCD010000380.1:0-2249 GCA_964625675.1 uncultured Victivallales bacterium
CTTATTGATTAACCTTAAAAAATGCTTTAGCAAATCCTCCTGGGGTTATTGCTCTCCTATAATCTCCACCTCTACCAATATTTCCTGTTGATATTAGCTGCCCTGGGCGTCTAAAAATCTTTCTTTCCGGGGCAACAAAATTTCCCCATAAATAAGTGAGCTTCCTCGAGGCAGCTTCAAAGTGCCAGGGATGAAATTTAAATTTTGGATCTCCAAGATATTTAGATAGCTTCCCCGGGGGATTTTCTAAAGCCCAAAATTTAGGTTTATATATTGTAATTGCACGTAAACATGCGTCAACAACAGAAAGAGCGTCAATCATTTCGGTAATACTATTTTTCATACTATTAGCTGCATTAGTAAAACATCTACAAGGAGGAGCACAAAGAATTCCATAAACATTAATGTTTTGTTTCTCTAGTAGTCTAATATCTTCAGGAAGATCTATTAATCTAACATCATATTTAGCTTTTTTATATGGCGCACTCCAGGCACCCGTTCCTCCGCACAGATCAAGTATTATTTTATTTTTGTTATTTAATTTAGCCATATTAATAAAAAAAGTTTTTAAAATATTCTCTTAATTCAGAAACAATTTTTTCTTCTCTTATTATAACTGATACTTCGTAATTGATATTAAAAGCGTTCATTGTATAATTATGACTGCCTAAAATAACAATTTCCTCGTCAATGATCATTAATTTTGTATGTAGTACCCTGCTTGATTCTATTTTTCTGACTTTTACTTTTTCGTTTCTTAAAATTTCCGCGATTACCGTTTTTTGTACGACTGCTTTTACTTCTACGCCTCGCCTGTTTGCTGTTAATATTTCTTGATTAAAGTTTTGAATCTGGCTGCCAATTTCATTAGGATACCAAAGCCAATTATAGACAATAATATTTATTGTTTTTTTAGCGTTTTTAATTAGAGGAATAACTTGTCGCGCAAATTCGCGACCTATTAAAATTTCTGTTTGTTCTTTTTCCATGTTTGTTGTTTGTTATTTAGGGATTGAAATTAGTAAATCTGAAATATACATATATTTTACAACCTCTGCCGTAGTTTTAATTTGATAAGACGCTAATGTGTCATCATTTGTAGTTGGTAGGCCTGCGCTAAAAGTATGTTTTAAAATTCCATTAACATAAAGCTTTAAAGTGCCAGCGCTTTGATCATAAATCATACGATAAACATTCCAATCAGTTAATGTAATACCTGTTATTATCTGCGTTGTATAAACAAGCGCGCCGCCGTTCATTTCTGCGTGAAATACATATAGGTTCCCGTCATCAATATAAAATCCAGCGCCAGAAAAAGCGCCAATGTCATCTGTCGCGCCCATGCCAAAATAAATTTGTTGGGCAGTTATTTCTTTCATTTTAATAGTTGATTGCCAAAAAAAATCTCTTGTCCAATCTAAACCCGCCCAATTACTTGGTGTTGCCCACAATACAGCTATATTGTTTATAACTGCCGTAGTTCGTATATTAATATTGCCAAAATCCTGCGATATTGTGCCTGAAGTTGACCACCCGTCTAAACTTTCAAAACAACTTATTAAAATTCTATATTCGGCAAACAATTTTTGTAAAGATATTTGCCCGTCCTTTACTTTATCCTCAATAATTGAATCAGCCGGGTGATCTATCGTTTCCTGCGCTTTGTGCGTATCTAAAGACTTACCTGCTCCAATATGAGCGTTGGCGTCGTCGTTGTGCGCTGTAATTAAGCGGGTGATTGCTTCTTCAATTGTTTCATTATCTACCTGCGATTTTTCTAATAATCCCCAATTTGTTTCTGCCATAAATATATTATATTTATCAACTAATCTAACTGGTGCAAAGACGCAAATTAGAATTAGAATAAAAATAAATATTAAAATTTTTTTACTTTTTATCATTATTTATTTTTTTTCTTTTTCAATCTTTTCTTTTATTTCTTTGTTTGCCCATTCTCTAATTTCTACTATTTCGTTAGCTGTTGCTGCTGGGAATTGTATATTTGATTCTGTTCCAAAAACTAAATTGATTAATGTTAATGCTTTTTTTGATAACATGTTTTTATTACTTTATTATCTCTATTGGTTCTTCGACCTTTATTGTCACTCCTAGTTTATTACATTCTTCTAAAAGAATATCAATCTCAGCTAATTCTTTATCCCTTTTTTCGTTATCCCTGTCTTTGTGTTCTTGAATATCTTTTTTCTGACTAACTAAATACTCATAGTTAAAAGTATTTTTTGTTTCTT
>CAZVCD010000381.1:0-2246 GCA_964625675.1 uncultured Victivallales bacterium
AATAATATCAAAAAACCTTGAAATAATTCTTTTTATACATCATTTTTAAGCTGACACTGTTTATTGAAGTTCATTATCATGATTAACAAATAAGTAGCTTTTTTAGTATTAACTTAATAAATCTGAATATATGTATTATAAACATCTCACAACCAGAAACGGAAAAAGTAGACGCAGATTTTTCGTTTTCTCTATAGCTGGAATTATTATAGTTCTTCTATTCTTTGGCGGCTATTCTTATATATCTAATTATTTTCTCCCCTCCGATACACGATTTGACGGTATTATTACTGAGACTTCAAAACGTTATGCATTAGATCCTCTGCTTGTGAAAGCTGTGATATGGCGGGAAAGCGATTTTAATCCTAACGTGGTTGGTGCAAAAGGCGAAATTGGCTTAATGCAGCTAATGATTAATTCTTCCGTGCAAGATTGGACAAATTATACAAAAAAGAAAATCACCAACAAAGGTGTCCTCTTTAACCCTAAGCTTAATATTGAGATTGGGACCTGGTATCTCGCACACAGCAGAGATCAATGGCTTAATTATAATAATAGCAACATTTTAGCTTTGGCTGGATATAACGCAGGGTACTCCAATGTAAAAAAATGGGTACCAAAAAATTATCAGGGAGATGATGTTATTAAATTTATAAAGTTTCCTTCTACAAAAAAATATGTAGAATCAATTTTAAAAAAATATAAATCATATCAACTGGATGCAAAAGACTGAAAAAAAGAAAAAGCCCAAACGATTATCTAAAATAAACGAAATGGGCACTCTTTTTACCAGAGCCTAACAGGCAACTCTGTTTATCTCTTTACAATCAACAGCTAGATAAAATCTCAAATTATTTCATATCCGAAAGAGATTATCGTAAGCTTGCAACAAAACACTTTAAAGTTTATAGGTAAGCCAAAAAAAGCCTAAGAATAACTTAAACCTCAGGCTGAAGCTTGCCTATAATTATTTAGTTTTGTGTCTATTAGCTTTTAACTGTTTGCGTCTTTTGTGTTTTGATATTTTCTTACGACGCTTCTTTTTTAAATTTCCCATTAACTTTCCTCTTTTTTCAATTTATATAACTATAAAATATTAAACTAAGTAATACATCTAAGGTAGGCAAATCAACATCCGCCATACTAAAAAAGCATTAAAGGGTTATACAAATACAGACCATATATATAATTTTCAAACACGAAAGAAAATTTTTTAATAAAAATATACGGGAGGTTTTTTAGTTTTTAGTTTATTTGTGAAGTTTTTACTCTAAATTATTTTTATTCTCTATCGAAAACAATTTAGCCCTGAGTAGCAATCATTTGACAAGACAACTCTTGTTATTGTTTTTTTCTTCTGCTTGAAACAACTATTATCTTGATTATTAAGAAGTTAAAAAGTTTAATCCTGTACTCATCAAGATAAATCTTGTTTTTGTCTTTTTTGTTTTATCGCGTCAGGCAACCTTGTTGATTATGAGTATGTTAAAAAGCAAATTCCTGTACTCATATATTATAATAGTGAACGTAACAAAGAGATTGCGCTTTTTATTCCATTTTTAGCTCCAAAGACAGAACTTCCAGCCACCATTATATTTGCTCCGGCATCAACAACTTCTGAAATTGTATCAGCATTAATGCCTCCATCAACCTGTACATGGATATTTTTATTAAGAGAAAGAATTTTTTTCCGTATAGCTTTTACTTTTGGCATCATATCAGACATAAAAGACTGTCCACCAAACCCCGGCTCAACAGTCATTATTAAAATCAAATCCAAATAATCCAAATATGGATAAACTTCTTCAATAGGTGTGTTTGGTTTTACAGACAAGCCTACTGACATTGAATGGTCTTTAATTAATTTTATTACGTCATTAATGTTATTATTTGATTCAACATGAAAAGTAATATGATTTGATCCTGCTTTTGCGAAAGGCTCTATAAAATCAGCAGGGTTTGTCAGCATAAGATGAACATCAAAAAGCATATCGGTTACATTTCTAATACTTTTTATAACAGGAGGCCCCATTGTCAAGTTCGGAACAAAATGTCCATCCATAATATCTATATGCAGAATATCCGCTCCTCCCTTTTCAGCTTCAGTTATTTCACTTTGCAAGTTTGCAAAATCTGCTGCTAAAAGCGAGGGGGCTATCAGATTTTTTTCTGTTGATAGATTTCTGATGCTATTCATGTAATATCCTTTTTTATTTAATTCACAGAAAGAGTTGATTAAGCTTGAA
>CAZVCD010000382.1:0-2245 GCA_964625675.1 uncultured Victivallales bacterium
ACACGGGGCATAAGCACTTTTTATATCAGCAGCTAATGCTAAAGCACCTATAGAGTTAATCATCGGCTGTGTGCTGGTATGATAATTCGTTGATGGTTGAAAACCAGGAACCTCGTATCCACTGTCAACATAAATTCCATAAAAAAGAGCTTTTAAAACTTCATTCTGGTCGGTATTTATATTAATTTTCCCCAGTGTTTTAGTGGTCCCTCCCATTTTTATCTGGTCAAGGATATTAGCGTCTCCTCTAGAATAACTATTACCGCCACCATTCATTCCTTCAGTTTCATTATATAGTTTTAAATTAATAGTCTGCCATTTTGTTCCACGGTGTATTGCTCCAAGTTCCCATGGTGATTTCATGGGGGCATTGCGAACAAAGGCAGTAGAAATATTCCAGGGACTATCTACTCCTATCTCTGTGTCTATGCTATTTCCTCCAATGTTGGGTGTAAATTTAGAATTCTTTTCATTTAATGTTCCTGTATCTGTTTCACTATGTGCAGTAATATCACCCCAGTCTGCAACAAGCAAGTTTTGTCTTGGGTCGGCAATTTCATAATCTATATAATGAGTTTTTTGAGAACCATCCACTGTAACTAATATACCATCTAACCCATTAGGGGAAGGGTCTGGAGAAATACTAATTTTATTATTGGTGTTGTCAGGAGAACTATCTGAAAAAATGGCAATAGAATAAAAAGCCCCATTAACCTCACCCATGTCAGTAAATACATACATCCCGTTACTGGTAAAGGTATATCTCTGACCGGCTTTTAATATATATTCATTATGGGTATTATATTCATTATATTCCCATATTGAAAATATAAGATCTCGCGTAGGGGTAACTATTACCCTTAAGGCATTGCCATAATATTCATGTCCATTAGGATTATTTCGATAAAATTCATTGTCTATTTCTGTTATTTGACCAACAGGAAAATCTCCTTCAGTAACCTCTCGCCCAGCTACTGGCGCTACAGGTGAAAGAGGATAAGCCTGAACTAAAAATTCGTCTGAATCATCTACATTAATCCAATGGATTACCGTAAAGTGAGACCTATTACCTTCAGCAATTTTAGCGAAATCATAAAAGACAGTGGAATCTCCGTAATCAACAAGTTTAACAGTTAACTTATCGATTTGAAAATCATCTATATATCGTTCACTATTAGTACCTACACGTGTATACATGTTATCCGGAATTGCAGGAGAAATATCAAAGTCAGGCAGGGTATATGTAGTAGTTCCATATGATTTAGCATTTACAGAAATATCAATAGGGACTTCTCTTGCGAAGACGATTTCTTTGTGATTGCCGTTAGGATTTGGTGACCATCTATATCTTCCGGCAATATAAACTGTCGCAGTGGTGTCAAATTGTTCATCATACATATTAACAAGCTCAACCGAGATCTCTTTTAAAGATACATTGCATGTGTAATCATATGATGTTCCATTCGCAACCTCTGATACATCCCCTTCAATTTTAAATTTTACCTCATTAATATATGGACATTTTTCCAGCCCTACATATGATGGATCGTAATCATTATCACTCGTAGCTGTGTTATCAGTATCATTATAGTCAATCAAGTTTGCAATTATTTGATTTTTACATGCCTCAATACTTTCCATTTCTCCTGATGATTTCCAGTTTTTTAACCATGGAATGCTTTCTTCTACATTACCGGGGTCGGCAGAGTTATATTGAATCTTATTTGTTTTTATAGAATCAACAGTAAAATCATCCCAATCTGTTCTTTGCAGGTTAAACCGATGAAATAGTTCATCTTCAGTTTTAATTTTATCTAAATTATCAACCCAAAATGCTTCCTGGTCTGGTGGCGTTCCAAAAGCAAAATATTGAAGAAATGAAGCTTTTTCATCATTATCCTTAATCCTTAATTTATCAAAGAAAACATCTGAACTTCCCCATCCACCAGGTGGCATTTTTCCTTTATTAGTTATCTCAGAACATATATTTTCTTGTATTTTATCACTCAAAAGATTTTCAGGGCTTTCAATGCATCCCAACCAGATTTCGCTTACGTCTACTCCCGGCCTTCCGATAATCCTTTCTCCGGTCGGGGAAATGCCTGTATCGGGGGCATAACGAATCTTAGAGTTATCCGATGATGGAGAAATATATTCTGTTACACCCTCTACTCCATTAACAGCTGCATTTTCTCCGGAATCAACTGTTGCAGTCGGCATGATTTTGCCGTTATCGGCAATAGCG
>CAZVCD010000383.1:0-2237 GCA_964625675.1 uncultured Victivallales bacterium
ACACCTTCTATCTCTTTCCTATAAGGACCATCTGGAATTTGATAAAATACATTAAACGCTTTAGGAAATCCAGATTTAAGATACCTACCATACCAAATAAAATCTATCTCTGCCTGGCTAGGATTGTTTGTTCTGTATCCCCAATTATAATTAGGAAGTCCTTCAATAACTTTATCCATTGGAAGAGATTCATCATAATTTGATGGATACCTATATTCTATCTTACCGTTTTTCTCATATAATGAATATTGATTATAAACTTCTTTAGTTTCTTTTTCATTCCTAGACGATAGCCCACCAATAATTGTTATTGCCAAAAACGCACCAAGAGCTATAAAGTTAAACATAATAACACCCTAATTATAAATTAATTACATTCAAAAGCCAACAGCAGCCGATAATTAATAAATGAACCTCTTTTCCCTCTGTACTGCATGCTTTACCCTTTATTTTTTATAACAATCTTAACTTATTATACTTAGAGGGACATATAGTGTCCCCTTAGAGTTATATATTGATTAAATAGAAGAATAAAATGCTAATTTCAGTCAGTTTTGCTGCTATCTTTTATTATCAGCTACAAATTCGACTATGGAGAATATGCAGACAAAAACAATATTAAGTAAATGGGGGATTAATTATGTGCATTAATAGTAATAGAGAATTTGTTCATTTGCATGTTCATACTGATTATAGCATTGGTGACAGTATTTGTTCGATATATAAAAAAAACAGAAAAAATTCTGATCTAGTTAAAATGGCTCAAAGGTACAAGATGTCTGCCATGGCAATAACAGATCATCAGAGCATAGGAGGAGCAATTGAGTTTTATAAAATGATGAATAGTAATGCTGTAAAACCTATAATTGGCTGCGAAATCAACATAGCTTCATCATTACATAAGCCAATAGGCGGGGTGAAACAGAAATCATTTCATCTTGTTTTGCTGGCTAAGGATTTTTATGGTTATCAAAACCTGTGTAAGCTTACTTCGGCTGCAAATCTGTCCCCAAAAGCAGAACTAAGTAAGGAATTATTATCCAAACACTCAAAAGGTCTAATAGGATTAAGCGGTTGCATACATGGTGAAATACCATTTTTAGTTTTCAACGATGAGCTTCGCCTAGCAAAATCTTCATTGAATGACTATATAGATATCTTCGGAAAAGAAAATTTTTATCTTGAACTCATGAATCACAGACTGCCGGAACAGCCAATGATCAATTCACAATTGATTAAAATTGGAAAAGAATTCAATGTCCCTCCTGTAGCCACAAACAATGTTCATTATTTAGAAAAAGAACACGCAGAAATCAGAGAAATCTATGCGTCAATTTGCTGTAAAACAAAAGTAAAACTTCCAACGAAAGAATTTTACTTAAAGAGCGGTGATGAGATGCACGAGCTGTTTAAGGAAGTGCCTGAATCAATATCAAATACATTGGCTATTGCTGAAAGGTGCAATTTGACAATACCTTTGGTTCCTTACGTAAATCATTATCCTGTTTATAAAATTAAAACCGGCAAGTCTGAAAAAGATTTCCTCCGAAATATCTGTTTGAATAACATGCTAAATAGATACGGGTTTGATCCGGAAAAGCTGAATAAACTGAATGCTAAACAACAGCAAACTATAGACAGAATAGAATTTGAGTTAAACACTATCGACTCGTCTCGTTACTGCAATTATTTTCTTATTGTATGGGATTTCCTTAAATACGCCAGAAACATTGGTATTACTGTCGGTCCTGGGGGAGGCTATGGTGCTGGCAGTATTGTTGCATATCTTACGTATATTACAGACCTTGACCCTCTCCGTTATGGACTGCTGTTTAGAGAACCAGTTTATCGTGAACATATTCCTCCTGATTTCTGGATTAGACTTTGTGGAAACCGCAGCAAAGAGGTTATTGAATACGTCAGGAATAAATACGGAACTAACTGTGTTGCACAGATAGAGAGTTATAGAAAACTTAGTATAATAGATGTTATTAATGATGTAAGGAAAGTTTTCGGAGAATCATTTATCAAAGAAAATCAAGGCAAGATTTCCAGGTATTCAGAAATCCTTGAAGGACTGAATAGAAATACCTATATTTTTTCAGATGAAGAAATAATAATAGGAGATCAGCAGTTAGATAGTTTAACTCCGGTAAGCAAAAACTCAAAAAATGAACTTATTACCCAATACTCTGCATCAACATGTAAACTGCTTGGCTTGTTAGAAATAGATTTTT
>CAZVCD010000384.1:0-2230 GCA_964625675.1 uncultured Victivallales bacterium
CATGGATTTTTTTAACAGAATCTCTATTTATGTAGTCATTATATTCTTTATCAAATAGCTCCTGTTGTAGAATAGCTTTTAAATACTCTTCTTCAAAAATTTCTGCATATTCGCCATCTGCCTGATTGCCATTTTCATAGATTCTATATTTAGCTACTTCATCAATAAAAAAGAGCGATAAAACCTTAATCCCTTTATTATACAAAACTTTCTCTTTTGCTAGATGAGATTTTATTGTTTCTCTTATTTGTATACGCCTTGTATGTTTTTCATCCACTTCTCCAATACTTTGACCTACATATATTTCAATTCCATTAGTAAAAGAGACTTGATTCTTTAATCCATCGATTGGAGGTTTGACTATAAATCCTTTGTACTGTGCCAATCCACCTGATAATTGAAAAAGATCATCTTTTTCTGATATTTTTCTGATAACCTTTTTTATACCGGTCTTTTGTTTGATTTCGAGTTCAATATTTGCCGTAGGATAATGTTTTGAGCTTATGTTTATTTTATCTAAGTAGAGATAACTATTCGTTCCACTGTTACCTACTACTTCAATTCCTTTAACATTTATCTTCTTAACAAGTTTTTGATTATAGGCATCAATTGCATCAAGTCTATATATTTTATTGTAATCTTTTTTATGGGTTGCAGAATAACGCAGCACAAAAAGGTGATTAAATTCATGTAGAAGAGATTCAGCCTTTGCTCCAAAGCGTTGTGGCTCATCAATAATTAATATTGGTCTTGCCCTTTTAATAATATCAATAGGTCGTTCTGACTGGATAGCATCTAGTTTTCGATAAATTTTTCGAGACTCTTTGCTCTTTGTTGCAAAGGCCTGATAGTTCATAATAATTACTTCTATATTGGAAGTATTTGCAAAGCTTTTAATCTCAACTAAATTCGATTTATTTTGAGTATTATAGATAAAAAATCTAATTTTTTTCCCATAGATTTCCTGAAAATGATCTGCTGTTATTTCAAGTGATTTATGAACTCCTTCTCGAATCGCAACCGAAGGTACCATGATAATAAATTTACTCCAGCCATAAAGCTTATTGAGCTCATACATAGTTTTGGTATAGACATAAGTTTTGCCGGTACCGGTTTCCATTTCTATTGTAAAATTCAAGCCTTCAAGCTTACTCGTAGCTTGTAAGCCTTGTTCTTTTTGTACCTCCTGAACATTGCTTAATATTTCTTCTCCTGAAAGCTCTAATTTTTTATTTGAAAAAATTTCATCAATTTTAATATCTTTACCAAACAAATCGTCATGAATAATTTTTCTGTCCACGATTTCTTTTCTAAACCCTTTGATTTGACCATCAAAGCAGTTTATCACTGCCATTGTTGCATCCGCTTGGTATTGCTGCTGTTTAAATTTTAGTTTCATTTTTTCTATCCTTTTAACCACGAAATGCTTGGAGCAGCATAGCCGCAACCAAACAACTATATAACCGCAGAGAGCGGAGAGAGCGCTGAGAAAAAATAATTGAAACACCATTTTTATACCGCACCTAAATTTTGATATTCTATTATCAAAATTTAGGTGCGGTATAAAAATCTCTGCGTTCTCTGTGCCCTCTGCGGTTAAAAATAATTAAAGTTCTCTTGTAATTTTAGTAACAGTTTACATGCTTATTATTAAATTGCTATGATTATAGCTAAAACAAAAGCTTACTAGAAAAACAAGGTTTGGACGGATTGTAGTACGAAAGACACTAAATTATTTTAGATCTATTCATTTTTATTATTTTCGATTAAACAATATTTACTCTTCATTATTTTCGTGTTGATTTGTGTTTTTAGTGGTTAACTTTTTAATTTCACGGTCAAAGTCAGATTCAATTTTCTGAATTTTATTGAACTCATCATACTCAGTATATGCCTTTAACGTGGCACTTTTATGAGAAATTATTCCTTTGCCTTCAAGAATCTTATACGCATTGAATTCCAGAAATTTATTTACTGATTCTGCTAGATTTTCCATCGTAAGGGTTGTTCTATTTTCAATTAAACGTTCGATATAATCAAAATAGCCCGATACACTTCTTTCCAGTTTCTTAATATCTTTTTCATTCAGATAATTTTTAGCAATAATCGTGTCCGATTTAAGAATTCTGCCGTTCGGTGCATTTTTCCAGGTCATCATCCCCATAAAAGGCTTGTCTTTATTTGCTTTGGAGTGAATTATTTCCGCTGCTGTTTGTCCGGTGATGGCATA
>CAZVCD010000385.1:0-2214 GCA_964625675.1 uncultured Victivallales bacterium
CCATTAAAATGACATATAATTGAAATAAACAAAGTTTATGAATAATTCAGGTTAATAAAAGCATTATATTTTTTTATACCTCATAATATCCCCAGAAAAAATAAAAGGAATTTGTCAGTATGCTGGAAAAATTATTTAAGCTACAAGCTCACAACACTACCATTAAAACAGAAATTATTTTCGGGATAATCACTTATGTAATATTAAAACCAAGGATCTAAATCCTGCCCTGGTAATACTTGCATTAATATTTATATATTAAAATTCTTTTTCTGTAAAAAAAAATCCAACTGCCTTAGGCGCCTGAATAAAAACTAAAAAACAGCATAAGCATGTTTTAAATATGCTACATATATTATTTTTTGGTTTCAGATGCCTTATCTAATACTTCTTTCTTCTTTTTAGTTAGAGGCTCTGGGACAATAGAACATGCTATTCCATCCAAGATTTTTTTCTTCTTTTTAGTCTCAATCATTGATAAGAGGAGTAAAATATTGTCTTCAAACACTGGAGTTTTAAGTATCCCCATATGAGCAGCTCTTAAACTTAAAAGATAATCCCAATCAATCGGTGACCTGAGAAAGAAAGACCATTTACCGCCAACACGTTCATCCCATACAGCACTTGATACAAGCACTTTACCGTCACCACTTGAATATTCCACCCTTTCTATTTTTCCAGTTTTTCTGTTAATAAAAGCACGACGACTTGTCTTAAAGCCTCTTCCAAAAACTGAAAATAACAGAACCTTCTCCGGTGGATCTGCCTTTACACTCATTGCTTCTATAAACTGTTTTGCTCTCTTCAAGCACTTACTCAAATGATCATATGCAATCAAGCTTCGTTCTTCTTTTGTTTTTATATCCGGAAGAAGTATTTTCAGAGTTTTATCTTCTTCTGGATTCATGAGTCCCCATTTCATTTTCTTCCAAACTTCAGGATCAAAAACATTTACCTGCTCATTGTTATCAGAATAAATGATTGATTTTACATGCGGAGTAGGAAGCATCTGGTAGTACGACGGAAACGTTCCGAGACTCGCAAGCGGAAGCGGTTGTAAGTAGGCGCCCTCGACCATTTCAATAAAAGTATCCAGATAACCCGCATTCGGAGCACCAGCCACTATCAAATGGTCTATATTTTTACTTCCGTACCAATCAAGCTTCGGAAGTGAACCATCCTGTGGAAGATCCTGTGCTCCATAACGCAGATAATATCTAGCAAGCAACCCTCCCATAGAGTGTCCTATAATATCAAATTTAACATCAAAATTATCTATACCATATAATATTTTATATTGCTGTTGTATATATTTCCTTTTCTCTTCTATAAACTGATTGAATTTTTCTGCATTTTCCGGAAGGTCTCTACGCCAGTCATATGCAAAATCAAATAAGCTATTAAAGCTTTTGCCTTTTATTAAAGGGCGTCCTTCAGCTTGGAAACCAACACGAACAAGAGCATCAATCAAATTTTTATATGCCGCTAATTTTATTGTTATTCCAAACCATTTTACAGTAGCTATTTCAAGAATATTCTCTGGAATGGTATTGTTTTTGAGTTCTCTAAGCGGTTTTTTATATCCCATTGGATGTGACATTCCAAGCACTCTTTTATCTGAAGCACCAAAGAGCTCATCCATCCAGCTAAAATCGCCCCATAAATTCTCACCAGTTTCTGAATCAATGAATCTGGAGCCTAAAAAACCATGAACAACTATAACAGGGTTACGCTCCACTCCTTCATAATCAATACATTTGCTTGTTACTTCCCCGTAAAACACACTCCTCTGCTGTTCACCGGAAGAATAGGAACCCGTCGAAGAGCATCCGCTCAACAACAATAAAGTAACAGATAATAAAACAGCAGGGAACAACAAATATTTCATCAATTTAATCCTTAGATTTAACTGCGCATATTAAGCGCTAAACAAATCATTACATATAAAATTATACGGAAAAGTTATCCAAAAATCAATAGAAGCGGTCTATCTTTTATAAACCCACTATATTTAGTGTACAGGAATTTGCTTTTTTACTTATTTATAGTCAACAATATTAAGTAACGTAACAAAATAAAAAGACAAAAACATAAGTCCCCCAGTCATCCGACGGGGCTGGCCGTTGAATAACTGGGAAGATTTATCTTGATAGTCAACAATATAAATAGTGTCTGTGCTGAAAGCACATAAAGTTTTACTTGTCGAGGCGTAGC
>CAZVCD010000386.1:0-2179 GCA_964625675.1 uncultured Victivallales bacterium
TTGCTATTTCCGGGGTTTCCTCTGAAGGGCGAACTAACTTTCTTTTAGATAGAGCTCATGAATACGGGGCTGATATTGAGATGAAAAAACCAATAAAGATTAAGGAACTGCTAACAAACATAGAGAAATTAACAGTATAAAAAAAGCTGTTATTGTAACGTTGAATCCTTTAATATACGGGAGGAGGAAGAGTTATGAATAAGCAATATAAAAAACCTTTTATAGTTATCATTGCAGCAATTACAACCATAGGATTTATGCTGTTTTTTTCGGCCTGTGAAAAGAGAGGAAACCATGGCAAAGGAAATTTAGTACCTACATCAACCGCCTTAACCATGGCAGCTGGCGCTCAGCCTTCTGTAATTATATCTGTCCATGCAATCCCTCACTTACATCATGAACATAGAGAAGAGGCTGAAGGAAATAGATAAGGGAAAGGCGTGTTTATTTAATGATAGGTAAGCGAAATATGTTATCTAAATGTAAAAGTTTTATTAAAAATGGTGTGGAAGTATAATTGTACTATTTTAGCAGTAAATACACTTCATAAAGCAATAGCAGAATATTTGCTACAGAAACACTGTAAATAAGGAGGTTATGTTATTATGACTACTTTAACATGTAAAACACGTGATGATAAGAACTATTCCGCACAGAAAAGAAAAGCAAATGAATCTGAGCAGAATTTTTCAGATAGGCTGCAGCTGCAGCAGCGCATGTATAAAATAAAGCATAAAATATTAATTCTTTCCGGTAAGGGAGGTGTTGGTAAAAGCACAGTAGCGGCTAATCTTGCAATGGTCTTGGCGCTAAAAGGGAAAAAGGTAGGGTTAATGGATGCTGATATACATGGACCCAGTATTCCTAAACTCCTTAACCTGGAAAGTGCTAAAATTAGTGTCTCGAATAAGACGATCTTTCCGATTATTTATAGTAATAATCTAAAGGTAATGTCCATAGGGTTTTTCCTGAAAAACCTCGATGACGCTATAATTTGGCGCGGCCCTAGAAAATTTGGACTTATTAAACAGTTTTTGAAGGACGTTAACTGGGGAGAACTAGACTATTTAATCTTTGATTTACCACCTGGAACAGGTGACGAACCGCTCTCTATATGTCAGTTGATAGAAGACAATGACGGGGCGGTGATAGTCAGTACCCCTCAGAGTATAGCTATTAGCGATGTTAGAAAATCAGTTAATTTTTGCAGAGAGCTGGATTTGCCTATATTAGGGGTTATTGAAAATATGAGTGGTTTTATCTGTCCAAAATGCGGTGAATTAACTTATATATTCAGCCATGGTGGCGCTAAAAAAATGGCTGAGGAAATGAAAATCCCTTTTCTTGGTGAAATTCCACTTGATCCTAATATTGTAAAAAAATGTGATTCCGGTAATCCTTTCATTTCTCAGAATAATAATTCACACGCATCAATTGCGTTTAATAATATAATTCAGTTAATAATAAAAAAGTAAAAAGAAAAGAGATGTTGGAAATTAATATGCACCAAAACATAAACTCAAAAATAGGAAATAATAAGATGTTGTCATTCAATAAAAAACAAACAATAAGGCCTCAGATAATATTGAATGATGATGAATGTGCAATTTTTGGCTATGGGTCACTTGTTAATATTCAAAGCATGGAAAAAACACTTAAGCATAAATACATAGGACCTATTATTCTAACCTACCTTTAAAACTGGAAACGTGACTGGAGTGTAGCTATGCCAAACTCCTATTTCTTTAATGAAACTATCCATGGAAGATATTACCCGAAGTATGTTGTATACCTAAACGTAACTCCATCTGAAGGCAGAGAAGTGTATGGTAATTTATTTGTTATTCAAAAGAAAGAATTGGAATATTTTAGGGAACGTGAATGGATATATGATCTTATAGATGTTTCACTACAGATAAAGGACGTTAATATTTTAAGGGGCGTTATATATACTTTTACTGCAAAAAACAAATATAGGATAAATAATATTAATAAAGAAAATATGGCAGTAAGGGCAAGTTACGTTGATACTGTTCTAAATGCCTTTAAAAAATATGGTGATCAGTCATTAAATGAGTATGAAAAAACTGCTGAGAAAATCTCTTCAAACTACATCATCAATGACTTAAAAGATGATAAGGCAAAAATACCAATTTGGCTTTAAATATCTGCTTGTAAA
>CAZVCD010000387.1:0-2164 GCA_964625675.1 uncultured Victivallales bacterium
AACGTAATAATACACTTTTGGAATTACAGAAAAAAATATCTAAGGATATAAACAAAGGGCTTATTGGTACCGAGCAGGAAATATTGGTTGAGGGGAAAAGTCGGATGAATGATAAAGAGCTTGTAGGGAGGGGCAGAAACAATACCTCTTGTGTTTTTCCTGGAGAAGAACAGCTTATCGGCCAACTCGTAAAAGTGAGTGTAAAAGGTACTAGCCCGTTCACTCTTAAGGGTGAGATCATTACATGTGATACTTTATGTTGAATATCCGTAGATAATTATTATACTTATAATTATCCTCGCAAGAATGAGCATAAAAAGATACACACTGCTATTTTAAATAAAGTTAAAGCATTAAATAAAGACTCAAAACACATTAATCAACAAAGTGTTTCTGCCTTTCTTAGAGGATGGATTAAGCATCATTTTTGTGTTATTGATCAGGAATACAGTAAGTTCTTAATAGAAAAAGGAGTGAAGTAGAGACTGAGGTCTGAGGTCAGAAGTCAGTAATCTGTACGTTTCTCAACTAGTTGGCTTTTACAAAATTTTATAGAACCATTCCACAAGTAATAGTTATCTTTCTCTCAATGCATGCTTAGCAGATACAAAAATTGGTTTCAATAGATATTGCACAAGGGTTTTTTGTCCAGTTTTTATATCAGCAGTTAAAGACATTCCGGGTTTAATCATCTTTTTCATTTTTCCTTCTCCAATATAATTCTGGCTTAGCGAAATAATGCCTTCGTATGTAGGGAAGCCCGGATTCTGAATCATTTCAGTTGAAGTAGGCGCAATTTTTTCTAAAGTACCTTTAATACTTCCATATCGCCCAAAATCATAAGCAGAAAACTTTATATATGCAGTCATTCCTATCTGTACATGTCCAATATCTTTAGGAGCTATATCAACCTTGGCAATCAAAACTCTCTGCTTTGGAACTATTTCCATGAGTAATTCATTTGACTCAACTATTCCCCCAACAGTAAATTTTGTTAAATTATGTATATATCCTTCAATATGTGATTTTATGTATGATCTCTTTACTTCAAGTAAATATCTCTTTTCAGCTTCAATTAATTTATTTAGTTCATGATTTATATCTTCAAGTTCCAACCTACCTTGTTTGTAGAGATTGGCTGATACCTGTGCTAATTGAACTTTCAAGCCATTTATCTGTTTCATTATTTTATTTTTTTGTTCTGATATAGGTAGCAATTCTTGATTTAAATCACTTCTGTCCCTTCTCATTTTAATCAACCTTACCATTGGAACGACATCTCTTTTGTGTAAAAGTTCATTAATTTGAAGTTCTTCATCTAAAAACTTCATTTGGTTTTGCAAAGCTTGTTCTTGTAATTCCACCTCTTTCAATTGAGACTTCGTCTGGTTTATTTGGCTTTCAAGAAGTTTTCTATCAAGTTCGGCTGCATATATTATTGAATTGTATACGGCAATTTCTTCATCTATTAGCTTATTATTATTAATGCCTAAGTCTTGAAAGTCAGGATTCTTACCATTAAGAAATCCCTGTAACCTATTTCTTCTTGCCATATATGATTTAATTTGAGCCTCTGTCTCCTTTTGAAATGAAGCGGATTTGAATGATTCTATTTTGATCAAGACTTGTCCTTTCTTAACCAATTCTCCATTTTTTACATAAATTGCTTCTACAATCCCACCACTCAAATGTTGTATTTTCTGAACTCTCATCTTAGGAATTATCTTTCCAGTAGCCATAGATATTTCATCTATTTCAGCTAATGAAGCCCAGACAACAAATGCCAACACTATTGCTGTAATTAAAAGAATAATAAATTTTGCAATTTTGTTACCACCTGTTTCCTCCATGATCGGAGATTTTGCAATTTCATCAATATCTGATTTTTTTTTCATAATTCAGTTCACTCTTCTTATATTATTTATATTTTTTAGAGCTATCATAAAATTCAACTTTACCTGTATTCATTTCCAGTACTTTATCTGAAAGTTTAATAAGGTTCTTATTATTAGATACAATTATAATTGTCTTACTTTTTTTAAGTTTTTTAAGCGTGTTGAAAAAATGTTCTTTTTCCAAATCATTAAAAGAAGAGCAAATTTCATCAATTAACAGCAAGTTGCTATCTTTAAGTAATGCTCCTGCCAGACATATTTTCTTTATA
>CAZVCD010000388.1:0-2158 GCA_964625675.1 uncultured Victivallales bacterium
ACCTTAACACCTAAAACTTAAAACTTTATGTGCTTTCAGCACAGACACTAAGTAGAGGCGCAATATTTTGCGTCTCTACGATGAGCCTAAATAAAAACAAGAATTTTTAGCCAAAAGTTGACTTATATGTATAAAAGCACTACTGCGAAAAACACTATGCCCGGATTTCTTGTTCTCTCTATGTCCATCTTTGTTTTTCTGCTCCCCTTTAAATTCGGGAATCCAGCTGCTTTACCAGAAGCAACTTACTTCCCCTTCTCTCTGCCCTCCTGGGTCTTTTTCTCCTGGCCGGCTATACTTTTTGCTCTAATATCAGGCACAGTTCTATTATTAACAATTTTACTATTGTTTAATCATCCACGTAGAATATATAAAAATTATTCAAATCTAGTAATGCCCTTTCTCTGGGCAATATTATCACTTGTAGCATTATTAGGAATAATAAAATCCAGCTGCCTAGATTTTGCATATTTAGAATGTACTTATCTGCTTGGACTTGCTGCGTTTGCATTTGTAGTTTTCAGACTGCTTGAATTGAATAGCGAAACTCATCGAAACTGTTTTATTTATGCTGTTATTATTTCTTCTGTCTTAATAGCAGTATACGGGATTTATCAATACCATTACGGTTTAGCAGAAACAAAGAATTATGTCCTTACTAACATATTAGAAAAGGGGGTTTCCATTACCTCCAGCCTCAAAGGTAGACTATTTGATAAAAACAACTTAGTCTTTTCAACTTTTGCTATAAGTAACAGTTTTGCAGCTCACCTACTGCTTACATTACCATTATGCCTGTGGTTTATCTTTAAAAAAACAAAAAATATTTTTTTGAAATACATACTTACAATTATCTTCGCTTTTATTCTTTTTTACGCACTTTTCCTAACAGGCAGCCGTGCCGCATTTTTGTCATTTTTCTGTGCTGCTGTTCTATTAATATTTATTTTGCCATTTCCCAGAAAAATCAAACTTAGTTTGCTGATAGCCGGATCAGTTATGCTTTGTTTCACTATTATATATTTCAGCAAAAAAGGCACATTACTTGATACTACAAGTGTTCGATTGGATTATTTTCAAACTGCTATTCAAATGATACTCAAAAACCCTATCACCGGAGGCGGATGGGGCGATTTTTTTCATAATTATACGTTTCTAAAAAAATTAGCAAGCGCAGAAGCCCCCCATATGCCACACAATTTTATTCTATCAATGGGATCACAAGCCGGAATTTTAGCCTTTTTAAGTGCTATAGCAATACTTATATATCCTGTACTAGTCATAACCCGCAGAATATATAAAATCCATAACAGACAATTCTATAAACACTTGAGTTTTCCTCTCTTGTTAGGATGGACTGCATGGTCCATTCATTCTCTACTCGATGTCAATATCCAAATTCCGGCAACTGTCGCCACCGGTATTCTTATCACCGCTTTAATGTTATTGCCGGAAGGCGATACTTCGAAAGATAACAATGTAGTCAAAGCACCAACCATTTTTATTGTCTGGAACATCCTGGCACTGATTCTTGTGGCAAGCACAATCATATTATCATTAAATAGAATTCCGGGAGATATAGCTTTACAAAATCTGAATCGTTTAAACTCTACCTTTGATGTAACAAACCTGAAAATTGTAAAAGACAAAGTACCTATGAAAGAAATCAATCATTCACTTAATATCTGTACAGCGTTGTTGCCGTATTCACCATTTCCATGGGCTACAGCGGGGAATGCAGCCCGAGAAAGAAATTTATGGAGTCTATCTGAAAAATATTATAAAGAAGCTGTATTACGTTCTCCAAAACGCGCCGCTTTTTACTATGATTTAGCCCTAGCTCAATTTAGACTTGGAAAAATTAAACAGAGCATGTTAAATTTAAAAACAGCTAAAGACCTTTTCCCATATAAATACAACAAAATCTATTTAGACTTAAAAGAAAAAACAAAAAATGTGTATCATGAATAAAGAACTTGGAATTATAATCGTCGCCGGTGGAACCGGTACTCGCTTCGGAGGAACAAATAAACTTCTCGAATATATTGATGAATATCCGGTTTTTATATATTCTTTACTGAACTTCCGTGATACATGCCCAGACAACCAAATAGTACTGGTCTGTCCCTCAACCCTAATTGAAAAATACAAAAAGATT
>CAZVCD010000389.1:0-2138 GCA_964625675.1 uncultured Victivallales bacterium
TCGAATCCCACCATCGGTACCAGACTCTTTGCAGAGTCTTTTTTTTTGCCTCAAACAACTATTAATTATAAATTATTACCTTACAATCACAAGTACTCGTTTACAGTCCTTTCTAGTCACAACAAGTACCCACATAGTACCTAATTTTCATTTAACTTTTGCAAACCAATTGATGTTTTTATGAAAAAGAGCTTAAATTATATAAAAGGGATTTTTAAACAAAAATAAAGGAAGTATCATGAGAAAAGTTTTTTATGTCATTCTTGCCTTATCTTTAATTGGGTTACAGGCATGCTCTTCAATTTGGTCTAAAAATGCATGTGCACGCAAATCTTACAGTTCGAAAGAAAAACCAATAATAATTGCTCATAGAGGTGCAAGCGGATATTTACCCGAACATACTCTCGAGTCTAAAGTAATGGCTTATGCCCTTGGCGCAGATTATATTGAGCAGGATGTTGATTTAACAAAAGATGATCAGATTGTTGTCGCTCATGATCCTTATCTTGGTACAATATCAAACGTACAAGAGCTTTATCCAGATAGAATTGGAAAAGATGGCAAATACCATATTAGAGATTTTTCTCTTGATGAGATAAAAAAACTCACTATCCATGAAAGAACAAATACCAGTACTGGTAAGGCTGTTTATAAGGGTAGGTTTCCTAATACCACAGCAATACCTTTTAAAATGCCAACTTTACGTGAAGAGTTAGAATTAATAAAGGGACTTAATAAAAGCACAGGAAAAGATGTTGGAGTTTATGTAGAGTTAAAGAATCCTTCCATATATAAAGATCATGGTATAAAATTTGCAAGACTTGCGCTTAAACTTTTAGCTGAGTATGGTTATACAGATGCAGATTCAAAATGTTTTATACAATGTTTTGATCCTTTCCTTTTAAAATATATAAAAGATGAACTTCATTCAAAGTTAAGATTAATTCAGCTTATTGCTCATAATGAATGGAAGGAAACTCCAGGCATAGACTATAATCAAATGCTGACAAAAGAAGGCTTAAAAGAAATTTCAATATATGCTTATGGGATTGGACCTGATATTAGTCAGCTTTTTATTAATTATGCCTCTGGAGATTTAAAGTTAAACGATGTTTCAAAATGGGCGAATGAATTTGGTTTAAAAATTCATCCATATACTCTTAGAGCAGACGATATGCCAAAAGGTTTAACGTATGAACAGGTTACTAAAGTGCTATTTACTGAGGCTAAGGTAGATGGTCTTTTTACTGATTTTACAGACTTAGGAGTTAAATATAGAAATCAATTCTTTTGCTCCAAAAAATAGATAGACTGATTTTTGATATATTTTTCCTACAAAGATGGCACCCTGCATCCTTGTTTCAAACTGGCTGTTGCTATAGTGCATCTGCTTTCAATAGGAAAAATCTTCATGCATTATTTTATCCATTCCAATTGGAACTGATAATCATATTGCAGACAGTGGTAATAGGATGGTCGTGTAAGAAGCGAGGGGCTGAATTTCGCCGAGACATTTTCAGCAAAAATATTCTTCTTATTTGAAAAAACGACTTTACTAATTATAGGCAGATATAGTATAATAAATACTAGGAACATCAAAAACAGTAATTAAAGGAGTGGAAAAATGAGACTGGCAAAAGTACTATCTGAGAAAAAAAGCGGTGAAACTGTTTATACAATATGTGAGAAAGCATCGATAAAAGAGGCTGCTAAGGTGATGGCCGAAAATAATATTGGAGCATTAATTGTAATAGCAGATGAAAACAAATCTAAAAGCTATGCCGGAATTCTTACGGAAAGAATGATTATAGGCGAATGCTGGAAGCACGAAAATTTTCTTGAAATGGCTGTTGGAGAAATAATGTCTCAGAAACTGCTTATTACAAAAGAATCAGAAGACTTAAATGAAGTTATGAATATAATGACTCAAAACCATATGCACTATATGCCTGTATGGGATGAGGATGAAATAATCGGCGTTGTTTCTGTTGGAGATATCATTAATTCGATGCATGAAGAGAAAAAGATCAGAATTACATATCTTCGTAAAATGAGTGGTAAATACGGTAATAAAGTATAGTAATTTAAGTGTATAGGAATTTGCTTTTTAACTTCTTCATAATCAACATAATCATGAT
>CAZVCD010000390.1:0-310 GCA_964625675.1 uncultured Victivallales bacterium
GACGTTTATTTATAAAAAAAACTTTTTTGTCTTCCAGGTTTTTTAGAAAATATTTATTTTTTCTAAAAAATACTGATGACTTTTACTTTATTTCCTGGCTTAAGAAACAATTATTTGGGAAAAATTTTGATTGTATAATCCCAATTGAAATCCATAGCCTTATTATTACCGATTTAGCAGGAAAGGAATACTTAGATCGAACAATATATTATAACTTAGAACTACTACCATGGAAAGTACCTGCGAGTTCTCCATACTATTCTCTGCTTTATTTGAAAAAGTTTGAAGCTAACATTATAAAAGACATAAA
>CAZVCD010000390.1:320-2132 GCA_964625675.1 uncultured Victivallales bacterium
AAAAAAGGAAAATTTGATTATGAAATTTTTTTAATAAAAGACATAAAAAAAGTTATATTAACGAGTCCTCTTCGGGCTAAAATTTTTTCGAAAGAAACCCCTTTTCCTATTGAAAAGACAGGAGTATTACCAGTTATGCAAATGGGGAGTGTAATGTGCAATAAATCTAGCTACTTTAGAAATAAATTTAATATTCCACAAAATAAATTAATTGTTCTGTATTCAGGCAACTTTTGTCATTGGGCTAAATGTTTGGATATTATTGAAACTGTAAAAAAATGGGAGGAAGACTTTGTATTGGTGTTACATACTTGGAATAAGGCTTCACTCAAAAGCGAATATTTCAAGAAAATGCAAGAAAATGCAAAACAATTACCTGTGTATTTTTCGTCCGAATATTTAGAATATGAGGATTTGCCTATGGCCTTGTCTTCTGCAGATATTGGGTTGGCTTTTTATGAGGATCTTGACGATAACTTTACGGAAATTCTTTTTTCTTCTAATAAAATAGGAGACTACTTGAAGGCTGGCTTGCCAATTGTTTGTTCTGATTTTTCATCTTTAAAAAAATTCTTTGAAAAGCATAAAATAGGCAAAGCTATCTCAATATCTAATTTACCTTTAGCGCTAAAGGAAATATCAAATAATTTAGAGCTATATAGAAAAAATGTTCTAACTTGTTATGAAGATTATTTTAGGTTTGAGAAATATTTTGATGAATTTTATGATGAGCTTAAAATATAATTTTCATACAACATTTTAACATTATTATTATATATACCGAGGGTATTATGTTTAGAAGTGGTTTACAAAAAATAATTAAAAGATGTTTTACCGGTTTGAAAAATGAACTTATTAGTGATTACTATTCCAAAGAGACACAGGTTTTATTGAAATTAAAATATATTGAGCTATTAAACAATGATGCAATATTATTGCCATCTTTCGATGAAGTAGGGTTTAGAAAGTATTCTCAATTTGAAGAAGATGGCATTTTGTTATTTATTTTTTCAATTATAGGACGGACAAATAGAATGGCCGTAGAGATTTGTGCAGGTGACGGGATTCAGTGCAATTGCGCCAACCTTATTATTAATCACGGATGGGAAGGATTTTTGTTTGATGGCGATGCTCATAATGTAAAAAAAGGAAAGGCTTTTTTTAAGAACCACAAAGATACTTTTCTTTGGCCTCCTAAGTTTACCTGTAGTTGGATTACTGCTGAAAACATTAATACAGTAATTCAAAGTGCTGGGTGTTCAGGAGAAATAGATTTATTTTCATTAGATATGGATGGAAATGATTATTGGATATGGGAAGCTCTTGATTGTATTCAGCCAAGAGTTGTAGTATGCGAAACACATAATGCTATTCCTTATGATAAAGCCTTAACAGTTCCCTATGATCCAAAATTTAAAATTAAAATTCCAAACTATCATAGCGCTTCCTTACTAGCAATGACAAAGCTGGCAAATAAAAAAGGATATAGACTTGTGGGGACACATAGATATGGATTTAATGCATTTTTTATTAGAAATGATGTTTGCGAAAATCTTTTACCTGAAGTTACTGTAAAATCATGTTTACAGGATTCATTTACTAAAGGCACTGTTGAAAAAAGTTGGCCTAAAATAAAAGATTTAGATTGGATAGAGGTTTAAAAAGAAGCTTAATTCGTTGTTAACGACAAATACTAGAAAATCATATTTTAGAGAGAAAACCAATGATAAAGCGAATATTTAATAAAGAACAACTTCTGGGAATAATTGTAAAGAATAACTTCCACAAAGATGGGATTGAATTTTTTACTGG
>CAZVCD010000391.1:0-2125 GCA_964625675.1 uncultured Victivallales bacterium
TTAATATGGGAGTATAAAACTAAAACCGTCGCTGAAAGCGACTTTGTTCAACAAGGCGCTTCACTGAACCGTCTAATCAGGCGTCGCCTGTTAGGCTTCCGTCGTCGCTTTTTAGAAAGCTATGCCGAGATAAAATGACCCGACACAGTCGCCGGTCAGTAAGCTCTAACGTTAAATATAAATAAGGAACTTGCATATGTTTATAAACCTTTCATTAAAGGAATATGAAACAGCATTAAATATTTTAAATAATTCATCAAAACATTACAAACTTGTTTTTAATTGCTTTAAAGAAGAAATTCTAAAACAGCTTAATAGAAGAAAAAAGTTTCTAGATGTTGGTGCCGGTGCTGGAATAATTACAGAAAAAATTATTCCATACTTTGAGAGTACTACAGCAATAGAACCAAACCATGAATTTAAAAAGAATTTTTTAAATCTTAACTGCAACTTAATAGTTGAAGATTTTTTCAAAATAGATTTATGCGAAAAATATGATTTTATTTTATGTTCTCATGTAATGTATCACATGCCTCTAAATTATATGGTAGCATTTATAAAAAAAATATTATCATATCTTGAAACAAATGGAACATGCCTTATTGCACTAATGGCTCCAAGAGGAGAAAGTCATAAATTACATTATGAGTTAAATTCAGATTACATTAATAGCTCACAAGTGATAAATATTCTAAATAATAATAATATAAATTTTTCTAAGATAGAAGCTACAAATGAATTTGTAGCGGATACTTATGAAGAAATGCTAAGTCTATGTCGTTTTTTTGCATATGAAGATTGTATACCAAAAGAAAAACTTGATTTATTAAATAAAAAAGAAAAAGAACTTTTAGATGTAAAAATACAAAATATAGCACATCAGTATAAAACAAACGATTTTTATACTCTGAAGCAAGAAGAAGATTACTTTTTGATATCAAACTGATAAAAGTTGATTTAACCAAACACTGCACATAACAGCCATTTCGCTCCGCTCATAGCCGTATGTGAGCTCTAACGTTAAATAGATAAAGAGAATATGAAAAAGAATATAGAATAATTTTATTCATTAATAAAATACTACAACTTAAGCGACTAATTCATATTTGTAGCGTGAAAAGTCATAAAAGTATATATTGTTAAATACATAAAAAAGGAAATTATTCTTGAAAACTCTAAAAATCAAACTTGAGGTCAAGCCATCCGAGAAAGATCTTTTAAAGGAACTCTATAAAGATTCTATCGAAAAATACTCTATAACTGGAGAGCCCAGAGATAAAACCAACGCTAAAGTTTACAAAGCTATACAGAAAGCACTTAAGGATTAAAAACTTCAAGGTAAATCTTGATTTTGTCTTTTTTTATCGTGCGCGTTAATCTCATTGACTATGAGTATGTTAAAAAGAAAATTAACCTATAGCTAAATCGTTTCAGTGAACGTCGCTATCGCGCCGCCACTGAACTTATTGTTAGATTCTTTAAATCAATTGGGAAAGTATCATGAAGATTACAAAAAACGACCTTGAGAGTGCAGTAAGTAATGGGATTATAACAGCAGAGCAATCACAGACACTATTTGCTCATTTTGAAGAAAAAGGAAAGGATAAACCAAAATTTGATTTAGTGCATTTAGCATATTATTTTGGAACTCTAATAATAATGTCTGCTATGGGATGGTTCATGACAAAGGCATGGAGCCAATTTGGAGGTGAAGGTCTTGCAGCAATTGCAACGATATATGGGATATGCTTTATATTTGCAGGAAGAACACTTTGGTATAAAGAGGAGATGAAAATACCGGGTGGACTTATGTTCACATTAGCTGTTTGGATGGTTCCGCTAGTTATTTTTGGCATTGAAAAGATGACAGGAATGTGGCCTCAAGGTGATCCTGGACATTATAGAGGGTATTATGAGTGGGTCAATGGAAGTTGGATTTTTATGGAGGTTGGGACAATACTTGGGGGAATAATAGTATTGAAATATATAAAATTTCCATTTTTAACTTTTCCTATTGCGGTTGCTTTATGGTTTTTATCAATGGATTTAACCACTATTTTATTTGGCAAAGACAGCTTTTCTTGGGATGAAAGGAAATATGTTTCAATAATGTTTGGATTAATTA
>CAZVCD010000392.1:0-2125 GCA_964625675.1 uncultured Victivallales bacterium
ACAGGAATTTTTGATTTCTTGAACGTTTAAAAAATTTGAAAGGAACTTGTGACTTGAGCTTAGTAATATCTCCATAAATCAAGGTTCCGGATTTCTGATCACACTTTGATTACATTTGGTGATTTTACGGCGCCAATTGTTTGGCAGCATAAAACAAAAAAACCCCAAATCGTCATTAAAACGATCCAGGGTCTATGTTATGTGCCGCCGAACAGAATTGAACTGTATGCAGCTTTCATTTTTGGTCACGTTTTGGTGACACTTATTTTCTTCTTGTAAGGGGAACGATTAAGCTAATATCTCATTCTAATATCCCTTGCCAAATGTAATAGAATGCTTCAGGCAAAATTGGTTTCAACCGGTTTAACTTTTTATATGGATGAGGAAGATCAATGGCTACTATATGCTCAATCTTATCTTCAGAATATCTGATTTCATCTAAGGATAAACTTCTCCCTCTTTTTATTGAGCTGGCAATGTAAAAAACTTTTGCAGCAGCAATTTTTGCTTCTGTAGTGATACTAAATTTTTCATTAACCAAATGACTTGATAATCTTTGTATCCCATCAGCAATATTATCCGTATCTTCTGAACGTTTATAACCTTTCAGCTGTATTTGGCAAAGGGCAAGAGAAATATCAATGGTATCTTGCAAAACCTGTTCTTCGGTAAACTTTTCTACACGGTAACCATTTTCTTTTTTATAATTCTCTTTAAAAGCAATTTTAATATTCCCGAAATGTGTTGCAATAGCAAAAAGTTCACCAACATCAAAAAGCTGTTTTGCCACCTGCATGGTCATTCTTATACCACTTCTCGTTACAAAAGGTACCCCTATTGTGTGTGGAGCAAATGCAGCCAATTTATCGCCCAGAAGCCCTTCAATTGTCGGCACTTTTACGGAAACATCCAGATCAGTATCAAAGAAATTACTTCTTATTATTTTTTCTTCAATAAATGGAATATCTGTGGGATTTTCTAAAACGATATCTAAAAGAACGGAATCTTCACTATTTGATATGATAGAGTTATAAAAAAATTTAAAAATGTTTTCGGTTGGGAAGGCCTCTGTCACCTCTTTCATCTTCTTCAAATCTAGTAAAGGGTACATTCCCGGATATATGTGCAAGTTTTTCTTTTAATTCTTCCAGACCACCGCCAAAGATAATGTCTATATCAATGGACAGCCTTTTTATTTGTTGTACATGGAGCAAAAGGCTGGTCCCACCCTTAAAAACAAAGTCCAATTCTATTTGAACGAGATACCCGAGCAATGCAAAAGCATGTATGACCTTCTCAATTAAAATGGGGTCTCCTGAAAATTCCTTTTTTTTAGCCATAATCCAGTCCAGGCTAAAACAGTTAGTTTTTTTTAAATTTTGCATAAATACTCTGCTGTCATCAACTATCTCCACCTTTCGTGTTTAGGTGGACTTGGTTGATTGATTTAGGTAAATTGAATTTTCGTCTTTCTGCATAAGAGAGCATAACTGATATATTTAACCTGCCTGAAACAAGGGCTTTTTCTACAACTTTTTCTGCTTCTGAAGATTCCATAATTTTATATTTTCTATTTTCCATAAGAAAATCAATGAGGATTTTTTCAATGGGAGCATAGTTCTCGTTACTTTCCGGTTGTTTTGATATTGCAGGAAGCACAATAACTGTTTTCTCATCTATTTTAAAGAATTTTAAAATTTCTGCTTTTGTTGGATTCTCAAAAACAGAATAATTCATTTCATCTAATATTTCGACAGTATTCCTGAGGTAATCCGAATCAGTGTACACAAAGGTGATAAACTTTGACAATATATGGTGAGTAAATGGATTTAGTTGCTCTGTAGACCAGCATAAAAAAGGAAGTAAAGGGAGTTTTTGATTTATGGTACTTATTATCTCTTTAACCGGTTCTTTATTTAACCTGAATGGTTTTTCAATGGATGAATACCAGCCCTTACCAGCATCAAACAACACCTTTTCTT
This sequence comes from uncultured Victivallales bacterium, assembly GCA_964625675.1. Lineage (GTDB taxonomy): Bacteria > Verrucomicrobiota > Lentisphaeria > Victivallales > GWF2-38-69. The sequence goes on from CAZVCD010000392.1 coordinate 1,983, forward strand.
TTGTGAGAAAATGAAGATAAGTTTTAAGGGTTGAGTTTGTTATCTGGAGATTCTTTTCTATGAGCAATTTTTTTACATCAGCATAATTGAAATAGAGGTGTAACTCTTTAAAAAAAGTAATCTCTTTTTTAAGAATATCTTTT
>CAZVCD010000393.1:0-2080 GCA_964625675.1 uncultured Victivallales bacterium
TAAATACCATTTTGGAGATGTAACTTACAACACTCTTGATCTAATATTTTTCTGCACAGTAAAAAACTTCGAAAACATTAAACGGATATTGCTGATAATCTTTGAGGCTAGCCAGGTTCATTTTTTTCTGCTATTTTGTAGCCACGATATATTTCATTATATTTTTATTTCTTCTCTTGCTTTCATGCCTGTTATGTGTTACTTTTTAATATAAACACAAAATTAGGAGTAGCCACGATGTATATAGAAGAGCTGAAAAAGAAACAGGGGAACAAAATTTACAGTTCAATTCTGGTAAGAGAGTCATACCGGGATAACGGGAAGGTCAAACACAGAACAATAGCGAATATAACTAAGCTGCCGGTAGAACATATTCGCCAGTTAAAAGCAAGCTTAAGGGGCGAGAAAGGTGATTTTAAAATTTCTGATTTAGGAACTGGACGTTCCTATGAATATGGAGGCTCATTTGTATTGCGTAAACTTGCTGGAGATATTGGTTTAGATAAGGCTATTTTTTCAAGGGCAACGCAATGGCGTGAAAATATTTTAGCTATGATTTCCGGTAGAATACTGTATCAGGGAAGCAAGTTAAATCTAGTTAATACTTATATGGATACAGCTTTATGGGAGATTGCGGGGCACAATTTTGGAGTTAGGCCGGATGTTGAAAAAGACTGTTATAAACCAATGGATGAATTATTGAAGAGAAAAGATAAAATCGAGCGTAAACTGGCAGAAAAACATCTTAAGAATGGAACGATACTTCTCTACGATATAACTAACACCTGGCTGGAGGGAGAATATAAAGATTCAGGCATTGTAAAATATGGAAGGGGGAAAGGCGGGAAACGGGGCTATAAGCAGGTTTCAATAGGTTTACTTACAAATGCGGAAGGCTGTCCGGTAGGCATAGAAATATTTAAAGGGAATACCTCAGATCAAACAACTGTATTGGATCAAATTAAAAAAATATCAGAAAAATACGGAATAAAGGAAGCTGTTTTTGTTGGTGACAGGGGGATGCTGACTCAAAAAAGGATTAGCGAAATAGATTCGGATTATTTTAAAATAGTCACAGCGTTAACTCATACAGAATTAAGTGCCGTTATAGAAAAAGAAAATATACAGATGGATCTTTTTGATGAAATGAATATAACTGAAATCATTGATTCTGAAAACCGGGAAATGCGCTATATGCTTTGTAAAAATGAAAAAGAAAAAATCAAAGAGAGAAACACTCGAGAAGCATTAATCACAAAAGTTGAAGTCCTATTAAGCAAAAAAGCAGCAGTAAAACAGAAAAGGGATAAAAAGAAAACCTGTGCCGGTATCGGTCGTATTTTTGAAAAAATAAAAATAGAAAAGTTCTTTTTATGGGATGTTGATGAAAATGGGAAATTAACCTGGAGCAGAAAAGAACAGAAAATTGAAGAAGAAAAATTACTGGATGGCTGTTATGTAATAAAAACAAATGTTTCCAGGATAATGAATAAAGAACATGTTGTAGAAGCATATCAGGGACTGCAAAAAGTTGAACAGGCATTTAGGAATATGAAAACTGTTTTATTGGAATTAAGACCCATTCATCATAAATCAGATGATAGAATCATAGCTCATATATTTATAGTAATGCTTGCGTATTACCTGCAATGGCATTTCATGCAGAGGGTAGCACCTTTATTTGCCAACGATGGTGAAGGAGATGAAAGAAGATGGTCTTTCGATATCATTATAAAAAGATTAAAATCAATAACCAGAGTTGAACAACTCATAAAAAATATTGTTATAAAAACAAATATTTCTACACCGGATACGGAACAGAAGGAAATTTTAAGATTATTAAATATTAAATTGTAGACAGTAATTTTGCAAAATATTTTGAGCCCAGCTAGGCTCAAAATAAAATAGTAATATCCGTTTATAGGCGGGCATGGACAGAATTCCGTCAAATATTTTCAAAACATGAGAATTAATACACCTGACGGCAAAAAAATACCTTTGTATGATCTAGTTAGCCTGGATCTGGAATCTGCTCCGAGCAGTATTTCAAGAGAAGATGGTAAAAGCTATATAAATGTTT
>CAZVCD010000394.1:0-2075 GCA_964625675.1 uncultured Victivallales bacterium
AATATTACTATAAAAGTATTGTTAGATGGAAAATAAACAAAATATGCATTAAACCCTGCAATAGATCCGCTTTTATTTGGAATAAAATGCCCATTATATTTGATCATACCCAAGCCATAGCCATAATGAAGTTCAGGCATAAAGTCATCTGCTATACCTATTTTTCCATCATTTAATATGGCAGGACTACACATCTCCTTAATGCTTTTCTCTGATAGCAATACTCCAGGTTTAAATATTTTCTTCAACTTTACTAAATCTTGAATCGTTGAAATAGCCCCTCCTGACGCATAACCTGCGGAAATACTTGCGTATTTAGCATTCGTAAATTCTCCAGCAAAGGAAAGAGTATAACTTGAAACGCTATTTTTAACTATTTTTGAACTGTTTCCAAGCATAGTGTTTTTCATACCTAAGGGTTTTGCTATTCTTTCTGTCATAAATTTATCAAATGACATTCCAGTCACTCTTTCAATAATGAGACCAAGCACATAACAGCCTGAATTACTGTATTTCATTTTTTGCCCAGGCTCAAACTCTAAAGGAGCACTCTCTATCATCTTCATAGCTTCCTGTGGAGTCCAGTTTTTTGCCCGATTACTTTTAAAAGGCTCTATTTTTAAAACATCCTTTAATCCAGATGTATGCTGAAGAAGATGTTTGATAGTAATAATATCTCCATTTGGAAACTTAGGGAAATATTTTGAAACATGATCCGATACATCCAGCTTTCCCTCTTCCTGTAGAAGAAGTATTCCGACTCCAGTAAAAGTTTTAGTTATTGAACCTATTGCAAAAACTGAATTTATTTCGGTATTTATCCCAAATTCTAAATTTGATTTTCCATATCCTTTTAAATATGTTGAATCATCAGCAAATGATACACCGATAGCAACTCCTGGAATACGGTCTTTCTTCACCAGTTTATTTAAAATCGTATCGATTTTTATACATATTGCTTCCTTCTTCTCTTTATTTAACTTTAATTGTTCAGCTGAAGCATTTGATAATAATACATTAAAGACAAAAACCGTTGTCAATACATTAAGGAGAAATACTTTCATAATTATGTTACCCTTTCCTATAAAATTATAAATTTTTACTTAACTATTCATCATGTTGCATATTTGCGTTACTGCCCTATCAAAACTCATTCTCTTACCCATCGATTTTAATTTTATTCTCACCAATATTTTATATTCTTTGTATTTTAACTTTGTAAAATAATGGTAACGATAAAATCATTATATCATAAAGATTCTTTTCTATACAGTGCCGTGCGTACATAAGAATCTATAAACACGTGTTTTATCAAAAAAATTCTGGATAAAATACTCCTTAGATGGACTTTTGTATGTTTTTAGCACTTTAAAGGGCGTAAAGTGCCATTCCGTTAATGTAACTACCTAATAATAAGAGAATTCATGCGCAACGACCCCGTTTAACAATTGTTATTACAAAGCTTACACAGTCTATATATCCCACAAGTCAGAAACCCTACACCCTAGAGCCTCACTGATCTTCTTTGCCGTACTAAGCCGTACATCCTGCCCGTTAATGATTTTATGCAGTGACCCCTTATTAATGCCAGTTTCTCTACATAATGCTTTTTTAGTCATGCCTTTTTCAGTCAGCACAACTAAAATATTATTTTCTAAAGTTTCCATATTTTTAACTCCCTGAAATATCTGTTAAAAAAACATAAGACAAAATATTTTTCTATAAATTAACCTAACATGGTGGTTGCTAATAAGCAACCCATATTTGAGGATTTATTGCGAGGGGAACATTTAATAGAGAAAATCTAAGTAGACTTCCGATGTCGGGTCTGTAAGAATTGGTTTTTGAAAAACAGCAGGTATTTCAAAGATGTATGAACTTTGTATGCTTTTTGTGCTGTAAACAGGGATAAAAGGGTAGTTATAGAGAAAAACAGAATATTGAGAAATTGAGGCTAGATTAGGGATTTGAGTGTGGAATAATGGCGGAGAAGGCGGGATTCGAACCCGCGGTACAGTTACCCGTACGCCAGTTTAGCAAACTGGTACTTTCGGCCACTCAGTCACCTCTCCGAT
>CAZVCD010000395.1:0-2062 GCA_964625675.1 uncultured Victivallales bacterium
ACTGGAAATAATATCATTGAAGCCTCTCCCAAGCAACCAGCCAAAAACCGGCATTACACCCTGAAAAACTCCAAAAAAAAGAGCTATTATAAACGCTTGCCGAATTTTAACATCCTTTAAGGTGACACCACTGGTTATTGATACGGCAAAAGCATCCATAGAAAGGCCAACAGCCAAAAAAATCAATACAGTAAAACTCATATTTTGTTTCCAAGCTTATTTATCAAATTTGGTGATAAGCCAAACTCCTAGGCAAGTCTCTATTAATAAAAAATAATTAGCAGATCAATAATACTCCTTATTCCCCTCAAATTGATAGAAACAAACAGGTTTATTATGCCTAGCCTTATATTCCTTTAACAATCTAAATGGAAATTGTTTTTTTTCTTCTTTAAAAAACTTTCTAAAATCTGAATCTTTCACATCGTAAAGAAAAATAAAGACATTGTCCCCACCAAGCTTTTTAACATTATTTACAAAACTGTTTATGCCAGAAGGTAAATTTTTAATTAATTTATCTGAGCTCCAGTTTTTGCGGTAAATACGAGCTTTATTTGTTAATCTAAAATCTTTTAGAGAAAAGACAAACAGCTCTGAATTAGCATAATAGCCTAACCGTACATCAGGATAATTGCTCAGAATTATTGGCTTCTCCCCTTTTGGACATTCTTGTTGTACTATGTTCCTAATACTCTGATACCAGGGATGATCTAAAGAAGGGATCATTATAATTATAAAATAGACAATAAAAAGAATAGAAATTAAGCCTATTGTTATTTTTCGTAAGGTTAAAAAAGGAAATTTTGCTCTCAGTTGTTTGTAGAGAAAGGGAGCTAGCTTATTAAATAAACCATCAGCAGCAAATATTATCAGTACACAGAGGAACGGAAGCATATAACGGCGTTCAAAATGTCCAGAGGTTATCATCTTATAAAATTTCACAACTAAATCTAGAAAAGCAAAAACACAGAACAATCTTACTACAGGATTAGATAAAAAGGTTTTCCAGTTCCGCTTAAATGATAGAAGTGCTAGCCACAGACTAATGGGGGCAGTTGAGATGATACAGTTAACAAACTTCCATGAAGTCAAAAAACTTAAATTTTTAAATAATCTTTCCATACTAAAACTTTAATCCTAAATATAATCCTAACAATCTACTATCTAACAAAGCTGTATAAATTGATCCATAGCTTTGAAAATATCCCTGCACAGGAAATGCTATCACGCAAAAGACTATCACAAACATTACAAAACCAGGCAAACATTTAGTTAATATTTTCTTTCGTTCAGTCGGACAAAAAATCAATGAAACAAATAACCATAATGGAATTGCCCAAAAAACTTCCATCCCATCAGGACGGGTTAGCCCACAAAGAGCTGTAAGCATGCCTGACAAGCACCATTTCCACCAGGAGTGATTCTTTATTGCCCACATTGCGAAATACAATGCAAATAACATAAAACATAATGCTAGAGATTCACGCAGTATAAATGTGCTGTTATGTACTAATTCTGTTTGTAACGAAGCAATAAAAGCTGCAAGTAGTGCTATTTTATCATCGAAAATCATAGAAGCAATCAGAAAGACAGCAAAAATAATCAGAATCCCTGAAACTAAACTTATCAGAACACCGGCATACTCTGCAAATAACCCTGTTTTCCCCATAGCCGCCATCAATGTTATATGCAAAGGTGGAATTTCAGGCCGTATTTGAATTGCTTTTTCTATTTCTCCCTGTGCAATATAATTTGACATTGTAATATACGCTACTGGATCTCTTTCTATCCAATTAACTAAATAACATCTAGCAACTCTGACAGAGGCTCCAAGCAGCATAATCAATAATAAAACCTGTATTGTTCTTTTTTTATCCAATTCCTCTCCTTTTTTAACGCAAAAGACGCTAAAGTCGCAAACGTTAATATTTAGCAAGCGATGCATTGCGTCTTTTGCGTTAAATCATTTTTGAGCCAACAACCACAAAGATTAAAAATACTACCCAATAATCAAAGCCTGAAATAAACTCATTAGATTCTCTTCCAAGCAATCAACCTATTA
>CAZVCD010000396.1:0-2043 GCA_964625675.1 uncultured Victivallales bacterium
TAAAAAATTAAATTACTATGTGAGAGCATCGCAAAGAGGCGTAATCTATGGAAATGTATTGTGAAAATAATTATAAAGAATTGCCTGTCTTGCAATATATAATGGGTTCTATTTCATCATATATTGATGAATTGTATAAAATAGAAACAGGTTCATGCAATATGCAAAATAAGTTTAAAAGAATAAAAAATATTTTTGAACATACAGGGCATATTGAACATTATAAAATGATGATGAAGGAATGAAGCTAAACATCTTATAAAAGGTGAAGTAAAAAAAATGCATACCCATAAGCATAGAAAATTTATTGTCGGAAAACTTTGAAGGTACTCATATGGAGTTTAAGGAAGGCTGGAATCCTGCTGTTGTTATATGTCTGAATCTTATAAATCAGTACAGGAAGTTACTGAATATTTAGGAATAAAACCTGATACGCAGTATAAATGGCTTCCCCAAAAATATAAAAATATTCCAGCTCAAAAAATTGGTCTACTTTTAAATTTCAAATCAGTAAAATTGATAAATGGATAAAGAGTAAGAAATGGAAAACAAGTATTCTGGAAATTTAACCGGTGAATTATTGCTGATAAATGAATCCAAACTTATAGCAGGTAGGGACAACACAACAGAAGCCAATTTACATAGATGGCTAAAGAAGCATAGTAGTAAATAAAAATACGAGGTATAAATGAATAACGATCTTACTTTTTTTACTAACGAACCGGATGCTACTTTATCTGATAGGTTTTACAGTCTATTAAAAAGTGTAAAATACTTTGATGTTTTAGTTGGCTATTTTCGAAGCAGTGGTTTCTTGGAACTTCACAAAACTTTTGATTCTATAGAGAAAATACGAATACTTGTAGGTATGAATGTTGACCAAAGAAGTTATGATGTCATTCAGGAAGCAAAACTTCAGGGAGAGTTTAATTTTCAGAGTCATGACAAAACAAAAGATGAGTTTTCTAATAATTTAATTAATGAACTCGAAGAATCTGAAGACAATAATGTTACTGAGCAGGGTATTCTAAAATTCATTGAATACATTAAAGCAGGAAAACTGGAAATAAAAGCATACCCAAGCCAACACATTCATGCTAAAGTTTATATCAGTCGATTCCCTGAAGATCATTATGATTTCGGAAGAGTTATAACAGGTTCAAGCAATTTCTCACATACCGGCTTAATAGCAAATAGAGAGTTTAATGTAGAATTGAAAAACAAAGCTGATGTTGTTTTTGCACTTGAACAGTTTGAAGCTCTTTGGGCTGAAGGTGTTGATATTACTAAAGACTACATTACGACAATAGAGAATGATACATGGCTGAATGACAGCATAATTCCTTATCATTTATATCTAAAATTTTTATATGAGTATTTTAAGGAAGATATAAATATCGACTATACCGTAAAAAAATATTTGCCGAAAGGATTTTTAGAACTTGAGTATCAGATACAATCTGCTACTTCCGCTAAAAAAATACTTGATGCTTATAATGGTGTTTTTCTCGCGGATGTAGTTGGATTAGGAAAAACTTTTATATCAGCCCTACTTGCACAACAACTTACAGGCAAAATACTTGTTTTATGTCCACCCGTTCTTAAAGAATACTGGGAAGATACTTTTTTAGAATTTGCTATCAGGCAATATGAAGTCGAGTCCATAGGGAAAATTGACAAAATTGTAAAATTAGGTAAGGATTACGATTTTGTATTTATTGATGAAGCTCACAGGTTTAGAAATGAATATACACAGGGATATGAAACATTATTTGAAATATGTGCTAATAAAAAAATAATACTTATCTGCCACTCCGTTAAATAACTCAATTAGTGATATCTTTAATTTATTAAAGCTATTCCAAGTTCCCAAAAAGTCTACTATTCCGGGTCTTCCAAATCTAGAAGCTTATTTTGCTCATTTTATACAGGAAATTAAAAAGGCAAAGAAAATAGGCACAGAAGAGCACATAAAAACGGTAAGAGAAGTATCTGATAGAATTAGGCATGATATTTTTTCTCATATTATGGTTAGGAGAACAA
>CAZVCD010000397.1:0-2035 GCA_964625675.1 uncultured Victivallales bacterium
GACCTTTTTTAAAAAGAGCTGGAACATGTGTATGTCCGCAAAAACAAACCTGTGTGGTCTGATATAAAAAATTGTCTTCGGCATTATATGTATCATAAACATAACCCCAAGCATCAGGAGAGTCTAAACTTGAATGTACTACAGTTATATTTTCCCCGTTTATAACCTCTTTTAATTTAAGCTGCATTAACCAGTTTCGCTGAGCATCTGTAAGCTGTTGCCTAGTCCATATTAGCGATTTTAATGCATTTGAATTAACACCATTAAAATCAGCCTCATTTCCAGCATACTCATCATTATTTCCGCGAACATTAGCTATTAGATTTAATGACTGTACGATTTCGATACATTCTGCAGGATTAGCATTATACCCTACAATATCTCCTACACTTATATAATTATCTACTCTATACGCTTCAGCTTTGGCTATAACAGCATTTAACGCTTCCAGATTACCGTGTATATCACTAATTACAGCATATTTCATTGTATGTTAACCTCTAAGGATATTCTGAACTCTCTCTAGCATAAGAATATTAGCTTTTCTTGATATTTATTATATTTAATAATCTATTAATTTACAATATGATTATACAACAAATTCTATGCTTTTCTAAGTAGTTTTACACCATATTAGACTTGTTATATTGTTTTCTTTTACTTAGTCTGTCATTAAATACTTGAAACATATACTCCGATGCAATAGAATATATAATTATATAGTAGCCCATAACTAAAAATTACAAAAAGGAGAAATATGAAAAAGAAGGTTTTTAGTGTTTTTTTTATTGTTCTAACCCTGCAACTTTTAACGTCTAATATTTACGCCACCTATGGGGAACCTGATCTTTTTGTAAAGAAATACGATGAAGCAAAATATATGCAGAGAATGATGTATGATAAACTAAACTGGGCAATAAAAATAATTGGAGAAAAAGGTGATAAAGCTTTTCCTATAATAGAGAATTTTAACAAAACGTCCGGAACTGACCTTTTTGTATGGGATCCACTTGCAAAAAAAATGGTTATCTCACCGGAATATGTTTCTGTGGTAAATGGTGAACTTAATTTAAAAGACATTAATCCAGAATTTTACGCTAAAAAAATTATACAATCAACTATAAAAGAACTTTCAAGCGGCAATATAGATAAGCTTATTAATATAATGAAACCTTTCGATTTTGAAGAACATCTTGGTAGAATAGCTTTAACTCCAAAAGGAAAAATTTATATTGTAGCCACAGGTATAAAAAACATAGCTCTGGCAAAAGAGTTTATTGTCCACATTGTAAATTCAGCCTGCATACTTATGAAAAATAATGGGATAGAAACCGCATTTAAAGAGTTTAACAGAGAAGGCTCTGAGTTCAGAGAAAGAAACACATACGTATATGTTATTACCGATAAAGGAGATTTCCTTGTTGATCCAAACTATCCTGAGATCGTTGGGAAAAATATGTTAAATTTTCCTGGAAACGAAAACACCTATCCTATTAAAAAGTTAATTGAATCTGTTTCTAAACGTCCTTATTCATTATGGATATACACTAAATCACTTAAACCAACAGATGATCTAGATGCAAAAAACAGAATAGATCTTGACAAAGCGGGTAAAGATTTAAAAGAAAAACTCAGTTTTGTAAAGAAAATTACTATTGATGGCAAAGCATATATTGTAGGTTCTGGTATATACATTGATAAGAAATAATTTATTTACCTATTAGGTAATTGAAGGCGCAAAAATATTTGCGCCTTTTTTTTAACTTGAAAAAAATAAAAAAACAATGAACAATTACTTGTCCGCCCTTTTATCCGCCATAGCCTTAGCGTAGAAGGAAGACTTGCCGACGGTAGAACCCTTAATGATTAGTCATCAACACCCCCGTACATCTACTAACTATATCAGTATCAGCACCTTATTTTCTTAATTTCCATTAAACGGATATATTCTTGTTTATTAATAGTCTATGTTGTGAATATAAATAGTTCTTAGCTTGAAAAAATAGGCTAAATTACCGCTTCAAATATTTTTTAA
>CAZVCD010000398.1:0-2034 GCA_964625675.1 uncultured Victivallales bacterium
TTATAGCTCTAAAACCATTTCGCTTTAGGTATAATCTTTTTTCCAAAAAGAAACTGAAACACTTAATCGTGTTTTCCCATAACTAACACAACGATTACGATAAAAAACAATGAGGTTTACTGTGTATAAAAAAACTGTTTTCTTTTCTTTTATATTTTTTCTCATATCTACGACTTTATGTTTCGGAAGTACTGTTTCCGATATTGCAGATAATTACTATGATGATGCATCACAATATGTCAAAAATGAAATGTCAAATAAGGGAGTTTTTAATCCGGTAGAGTTCGCCTCGTTTAAAGGATATAAAGGAGATGGATCATTTGTAGAAGGTCCTGCTCGTGTTGGAGACTGGTTTGGTTATATTATAGGTGTGATTCCTGCAATAGCACTATCTGAGCCTTTTCGTTTATTCAACATACTTAGTGACGAAGGTAATGGGATAGGGGAATACACTCTATATGGAACAACAAAAACTTTTGGTTGCCTCTTTGGCGGTCCTTCATTTATACTTAAAGGGATATTCTGGGATGCTCCTGTCTGGGTATATTCGTCAATTTTTGGCAGTAAGCCGGCATCAAAACCTTCGGCTGAACATGAAATAAAACCAAAACCTATTGTTCATGAGAAAGCAGAAGAAGAACTGCCTTCTTCTGCAGATAAATGGCAGCCTAAAGAGATCAAGCCTCCTGCAATAACTTCAATATCGGCAAAACCCGCAATGCTGATTGCTGAAGAAACTCCTTCAGAAAAAGAAGAGCTTGCCATAAAGGAGAAATCTGTTACTCAAACACCGAAAACTTCGGTTACGACAAAACGATTTGTAGACCCAGAAAAAGATAAAATTACTAAAGACGATGAAACTTCCTGGAGTTCATCACCGGATCTGCCGGATTGGGTGAAAAAAGAAATGGGAAAAGAGTAACAACGTGTAGGTGTGCCCCTTTGCTTTTATATAACATATTTATAATTTAAGTGTACAGGAGTTTGCTTTTTAACTTCTTCATAATCAACATAATCATGATTTCAAACAGAAGTAAAAAGACAAAAACAAGATTTATCTTGAGATGATATACGCAATGCCCTCCTATAAATTTTTTTGAATAATTTGGATTATGAATAATTTAGAAATCGGTTTATTAATTTGTCGGCTAATTAGTAGTAATGATATAGGCCAATTAAAAATTGAAATTGAACGATTGGACGCTGAATCCTGGAGTTTAATTATCAACTTTGCAAACGCGTATAATTTAATACCACTGCTATATCTTAAGTTGCATCATAAAAAGTTACTTTTTAAAAGCTTACCTCCTAATATCCTGTATTATTTTCAAGATGCTTATAATGCTGCCTCCTGTGATGCATTAAAAAGCCATCTTGAAATTAAAAGAATCTTAAAACTGTTCAACGATTCTGGTATTGAAGTGATTTTGCTTAAAGGCGCTTATATTGCTGAAGCTTATTATGAAAATTTTGCTGAAAGGCAAATGTGTGATATAGATATTCTTATTAAATCTGAAGATATACAAAAAACAGTAAGTATTCTAATAAGTGATGGATGCACGATCCAAACAATGGGTGATAATAGGGCGACTATTTCTCAGGACTTTATGAATAATTTAGATAGCCTGAATAAATTTACTAAACATTTGCCTGAAATAAAAACACCGAAAGGATTTTCGTTAGAGGTTCATTGGGCTTTAAGTTATAGCGATGAATCCACAAAATCAGTTATAGATATGGAGAAAATATGGAATTCGAAAGAATCAGTACAGATATATGGAACAGACTCTTATAGAATAAAGACCGAACTTTTATTATTATATTTATGTGTAAATATTACTGAGGATTTTTTTAAACAAAAGATACTACAGTTATATGATATTTTTCTGATTATAAGTAATGAAGAAATCAATTGGAATTTTTTAATTGCCAAAGCAAAGGAATGGGGCTGTCAGAAAGATTTACATGGTGTTCTTATAGCTGAAACAAAGCTGTTTAACCTGAAAGTAGCGGATTATGTTTATAAAGACTTAG
>CAZVCD010000399.1:0-2033 GCA_964625675.1 uncultured Victivallales bacterium
TTATTTTGCATATCCCATCTTCTAAAGAACTACAGTAGATTAGTTGCTCCACTCCCCTGCGGTTAAACTTGCTTCCCCAGGTCTTTTCAAGGATCCAACCATTAAATAAATCCTGATACAGAAATGCTTTATAATATCTGGTATCGGTTTCCCATCTATAATAATTTTGGGTAATTTTATTCATAAAACCATATAATTTAATTACTTGTTTATTCTATATAATATAGTTCTATATAAACATAGTGAATAGCCTCGAATTAATATATATAGATAAAAAAACTTGTTGATCCTAAACTATTACCGAAATCAAAATTGACTGAAGCAATCAAGTATATGCTGGCATATGAAAAAAACTTCAGATTTTACCTGGATCACCCAGATGCAAAAATGGATAATAATACTGCAGAACGAAGTTTAAGAATAATAGTTATCGGAAGAAAAAACTGGATGTATCTTGGAAGCAGACGAAGCGGACAGGCAATGGTTAACAATATGACCCTGATTCAAAGCTGTAGAGTTATGGGCATCAATCCGCAGAAATATCTGGAGTATATTTACAGGAATCTGATGTCTTACCCACACAAGAAACTACATGAACTTCTGCCAGACAGATGGAAAGAAATGCAGGACTGCAATAAAAAGTAAAATTCAAAAAACATTAACATTCTTACCTCAGCCCTTTATAATTATTTTATCGTTACAAGTTTTGGGATTGGTAGATGAAAAGCCGGAGCTGTTGCCTATTTTATGTGTGAATGCTGTCTTCAAAGTCAACTTAGTTTGGGCTCAATTTTGAAACCACGTTTTTTTCAGGATTTTTTAGCTTTTTGTATATTTATGCGGAGAATACAAATGTTCCTAGTGAAACTGTATAAACAGAGACGAAATACCAAAATAATACATCCAAGTTTGAAAGCTGAGATTGCGTGTTTGAACTTGCATGGAAATAAACCGCTAAAATCGCATTAAAATGTCAATGCAAAGTGGGTTTAAGTCCTCAATAACTTAACTATAAAACTATAAATAATCAATAAAATAGGAGATTGATTAAATGAGAATCAAAAAGATGATCATGTGTTTACTTTGCAGTGTTTGCGGTATTATATCCGCTTTTGGTGCGGCAGGTGCTAGCTGGCAACATGCTGTTATTGAGGATAATTTATACGAAGTTTTGAATCCCTCGATAGCTATTTCCCGAGGCAATCCTGTTGTTGCGTATACTGTGCTGCCCAGCAGTAAAGATAAGTTCATCGTAAAGTGTGCAGTATGGGATGGGAAAGCCTGGAACATAAAAAGAATAGGTGATAAGGATAAGGATGTATATCAGCCGTCTGTTGCAGCAGATTCCAACGGTATTATTCATCTAGCATATTTTGAAGGGACTGTATTAAAGTATGCTAAATTTATTGATAATGTTTGGCATGTTCAGACAGTTACTGCTGACACCTTTATTGGCATGCCGGTATATTTTAATAATCCAGATACATGCTACATCTCCTTGAAATTAGATGTAAATAATGTTCCTCATATTGCCTTTTTATATAAATATTTATTTTATTATGATAAATTTGGTTACACTGTACGCTATGCCTCGTTTAATAAAGAAACCAAATTGTGGGATGTTTCAGGAGATGTTTGTTTAAGAGTTAGCGTACCTGACCGTCAGCACTGTTCCCTTGCCTTGGATAGGGGTGGGAAGGCATGGATTGCTACGGAAGGGGACTCTGAAGGAGGTTGTATCCCGTACAAAAATCACATATTAATTTGCAATAGTAGCGATACAACTCTATCTCCTTGGGACAATAATTTTTCTTTTGGTTCAGATGGATCACATATACCTTGCGTAGTTTTTGACCAAGATAATAATTTAAATTTGTTTTACTCATCAGGTAGTGCGCTTTATTATGTCAAATATGATCAGAAGCACAAAAAATGGAATACCGCTACTAAAGTAGAGGAGACGGGTTATTCTGCTATTTCTTGTCAAACGACAATTATATTTTCCCTTCAACGACAATTAAAAATTCCCATTG
>CAZVCD010000400.1:0-2032 GCA_964625675.1 uncultured Victivallales bacterium
TAATTTGCCGTATGGCGGATAGGCCTATTAGACCACTTTTCCCTAAAGGTTATTTTAATGAGGTTCAGATACAGTCATTACTGTTAAGCTGTGACCAGGTTAATGAACCTGATGTGCTTAGTATTCTTGGAGCATCTGTAGCTTTATCTTTATCTAATCTCCCATTTGCCGGTCCTATCGGCGCTTTAAGAGTTGGTCAGATTGATGGCGAATTTATTGCCAATCCAACAAATGATGAGATGGCAAAAAGCTCCCTTGATCTGGTTTATGCCGGTTTGGTAGACAAAGTCATTATGGTTGAAGGTGATTCGGAAGAAATCAGTGAAGAAACGCTTCGCGATGCTTTTATTTTTGCTAATGAACAGGTTAAAATTCAGGTTGAGGCTCAACTGGAACTTGCTAAAAAAGCTGGAAAAACTAAAATTGAACCTGATTTAGTTTTGGTTTCTGAAGAAATGAAAAAGGCTCTTGCTAAAGCTTGTGAAGGAAAACTTGATGCCTGTTTTATTCCTGGTAAAGAAGATAGAAGTGTAGCTCTAAAAACAGTACACCATGAAGCTTATGAAGCACTGAAAGAACCTTTTGAAGAAGAACTTGGTAGCCATAATTATTCTTTTAAAATGCATATTGCTTTTGATGAATTAGTGCAGAAAACTGTTCGTGATGCTATTCTAAATGAAGGAAAACGCGCAGACGGAAGAGGACTTGATCAGCTAAGAGAACTTTCAGCTGAAGTCGGAGTTTTACCGCGCACACACGGAACAGGCCTTTTTGCTCGTGGAGAAACTCAGGGACTTGTTATTACTACACTTGGTTCTTCAAGAGATGTTAAAAAAAATGACTCTATTACTACAAAAGAAAAAAAAATCATAGAAAAATTCTATTTACACTATAATTTTCCTAACTACAGTGTAGGTGAAACAGGTAGAATTATGGGACCAGGCAGACGTGAGATTGGACATGGAAAACTGGCTGAACGTTCAGTTGCTAAAATCATCCCTGCTGACTCTCCATATACAATTCGCTGTGTTTCTGAAGTTATGGGTTCAAACGGTTCTACATCTATGGCAAGTATCTGTGGAGCTTCGCTAGCGTTAATGGATGCCGGTATTCCTGTAAAAGGACATGTTGCTGGTATTTCATGCGGACTCGTAAAAGAGGGTGAAAAAAGAGTTCTTTTAACCGATATTCTTGGTTCAGAAGATCATTTTGGAGACATGGATTTTAAAGTAGCAGGAACATCAGACGGTATTACGGGTTTTCAACTTGATCTTAAAATAGACGGTATTTCCCTTGAACTAATTTATGAAGCCATGCTGAGAAATAAAACTGCTCGTATGGATATTCTAAAAGTTATGAATGATTGTATTTCTGCTCCAAGAGAAGAAATGAGCCCGTATGCTCCAAGAATTGAAACAATTCAGATTAATCCTGAAAAAATTGGGGCTCTCATTGGTCCGGGTGGAAAAGTAATTAAAGCTATTTGTGAAGCTACAGGCGCTGAAATTGATATCGATGATAACGGTACAGTAAGTATTTTCGCAGCTTCTTTAGAATCGATGAAAAGTGCTGTTAAAGAAGTGGAATCTGTTACAGGCGAAGCTGAAGTAGGCAAAATATATCGTGGTACAGTAAAGAGTGTAAAAGACTTTGGATGTTTTGTTGAATTCATGCCTGGACAAGAAGGTCTTGTGCATATTTCTGAATTAGCGAATTACAGAGTTAACCAGGTGAGCGATATTTGCAAAGAAGGCGATAAAATGTCAGTAAAAGTTATTGGTGTTGACAATCGCGGTAAAGTAAGATTAAGTCGCAAAGAAGCTTTGGCTGACTTAGGATAATAATTTCATAAAATATAATATTTACGATTATAGGGCACATGTTCTATAATCGTAAATTGCCAACCTGCTGCTCCAATAATAAAACTTTTTGAAATTACTAGAAATAATGTTTTTTTGCTTGATTAGTTGATGTGATTAATGCATATATGTTATACTTCCAATTAACAGGTAGTTTTTTATCATAGAAATAG
>CAZVCD010000401.1:0-2010 GCA_964625675.1 uncultured Victivallales bacterium
GTCTATGATAGTCTACAGTCTTATCATAAACACTTCTTCTGGGCGCTCTTTTTTTCTTTGCAGACATAATACTTTCACTCAATATTCAGAAATTAAAAATTGTTTAGCAGTTAGTATAATATACCCAAAGCTAAATGGTTTTCGATTAATAATAAAAATAATAGAGATAAAAAAACCGTAAAGTTTAATAGCCCTCCAAAGACGGATAAACCTGTGGCAATAAACCAAAAATAAAAATACCTTTGGTATAATATTTTCTTTTCTTGAATAATATGATATTATTGTCTATCAATAACTAAACAATAATTTTATATATTTTATTACAATAAAAGGCAGATTATAAATTATGGATCTTTCTAAACTGACTATAGAAGAAACTATAAGCCAATGTTCTAAACCAACAGGTAAAATTGGACTAGAGGTTGGGAAAAAAATGAATGAACATCATAAACCATTAATAAAATGGGGATTAGGTTTTTTATTTAATCATATAAAAGAAGATAGTTTTAATATTTTAGATATCGGCTGCGGCGCCGGTTTGGCAATCAGCCTAATGGCGGGAGCAATCCCTAACAGCAAAATATTTGGCATTGATTATTCTGCAGAAATGGTAAAATCAGCAATAAATTACAATAAAGATTTAGTTGAATCCGGAAATGTGATTATACAAGAAGGCTCAGTAGATAAATTACCATTTGAAGATAATCAATTTGATATAGTTACAGCCACCGAAACAATCTATTTCTGGCCTAATTTATTAGAAAATGTTAAAGAAGTATATAGAACTCTTAAAAATAACGGTTATTTTGCTGTGATTAACGAAGATTACAATAAAAGCAGCAATGACAAAGCACATCATAAAGCTATGGTTGATTCAGACAGAATCAATCTTCTTGAAGAAATAGAACATATTGAATTATTTAAGAACGCAGGTTTTAAAGATATCAAAGTTGAGACAATTCCCTCAAAAGGCTGGATTGTCGTTTGTGGTGTTAAATAAAAGACCTGTGTTATACATCTTAAAGAGACTGTACTAAAATGAGTTCAGATAAACATACATGGCTTGAACCAATTAATCTTAGAGGGGGAACAGTTCTGCCTCATAGGTTAATGCCCGGTCCCATGATGGGGTTAATGAGTCCTCTATTCCGGCGGGCAGTAAATGAGCTGAATTTAGTTGATTATTGGTTAACTCCATTTATAGGAATCTCAACTGCTTCACCTCGACTCTCAATCTTTAAGAAAAAGCTTAAACATTATCTTGATTCTAAGAAGCCTTTTATAGTGCAGCTTTTAGGTAATAATCCTAATGTACTAGCTACTGCAACAAAACAGCTTTCCCAACTAAAAATAGCCGGAATCAACATTAATTTTGCATGTCCCAGTTCGACAGTGCTTTCAAGTAATTCCGGCGCCAAACTTTTAAGCCAGCCGGACCACATGCTTAAAATTATTGATAGTATTCGCAAAGAGTGTCCGAATATTTCAATTAGTTTAAAACTAAGAATCGGCCTTTCATCTCCAGATGAAATTGAAAGTATCATTCCTAGACTAAACGATTCAGGTATTGATTTTATAATGTTACATTTTAGAACAGCAACTGAAAAGTATAAACCTGTTAATGACGGTGCTGAAAGAATCAAAAAAGCTGTTAAACTTGCATCCTCAGTTCCTATTATAGCGAGTGGCGATATTTTTTCATTGGATAAGGCTGAACAAATGTATCACACCAGTAACTGCCATGGAATTACTGTTGCCCGGGGATTATTTGAAGATCCGTTTTTAATCCGCAGAATAGAAGCTAAGCTGTCAAATAATCATTTAGACCTACAAGGTGATTCGAAAATTGTTTTTTCACAAACGTTAAGCAACGTTGCATGCAAATATCCTGAACTCTATAACCGTTCAAACTTTCTGGGGCTTATACGTTCAATATGGGGAAGCAAACATGATCATTTCAACAATATTAAAATTCTCCCCAAAGAAAAAATTACTTCCTATTTTGAACAT
>CAZVCD010000402.1:0-1997 GCA_964625675.1 uncultured Victivallales bacterium
AAAAATGGTTACCCGGGAAGGACTCGAACCCTCACTAAATGGACCAGAACCATTTGTGCTACCATTACACAACCGGGCATTGTTTTCTAGTAAAGAGCTAAATAATTTAACGGCGTTAGTTAATAAATCAAGATAGGAAAAAAAAATGTTGTTGATTTTTTGAAGACCACTATGTAAAAAGAAAATTAAGTGTCAACTGATCAAATTCGTCCGATAGTGGAAGATTTTAGCCAAAGAAAAATAAATCAGCTGATTATTTTTTCCACATGTTTTTATATTCTTTTAAGCCTTCGTAATATTCCTTTTCAAGAACATTAACCATACGTTTCCAGTCAAACTTGGTTTTGACACTATCTCGACCTTTTTTTCCCATTTTTTCTGCCAGCTTTGGATTCTCAATTAGCTTTAAAGCTGCATTTGCTACAGCGTCAATTTCTTTGGGTTTGACTATGTATCCGGTTTTTCCATTGATAATTACTTCAGGTGTTCCGTCCAATTCGTAACCGATTGCAGGTTTGCCGGAGGCCAAAGCCTGGACTACAGCTCTTGGGAGACCTTCACGCAAAGAAAGATGAACTAGGACGTTCATCAGACTGATATATTTATAAATTTCGCTTGGAGGAACTAACCCGGCAAAAATAAAGTTATCTTTTATTCCAAGTTTAAGTATTTCTTTTTCAATTTTTTCTTTTAGGATTCCATTTCCTACTATCAGAAATTTAACATTAGGATGTTTTTTAGCTATTATTGCAGCGGCTGAGACAAAATATTCGTAGCCTTTTAATGGGAAAAGTCTGGCAACTGTTCCGATCACAGGTGAATCTTCCGGTATCCCGAGTTCATTGCGCAAAGAAATGTCAGGTGTGTTGTTTAGAAAAGGTTCCAATTCCATTCCGCTGTAAACTACTTTATATTTTGAGTATCTTGTAATATGGGCTTCCATGCATTGATCGATCATTGCCTGTGCTACAGCGAAGATAGCATGACAGCGTTTTGCTGCCCACCATTCAGCTTTTTTGAAAAACCAGTTTTTTATTGGGTTTGCAAATTTATGGAATGCTTGACCGTGGATTGTGTGTACTATGAAAGGTGTTTTTGCAGCACATGCGGCCACTCTGCCGACAATACCTGCCTTTGAACTATGCGTATGTACTACATCAAATTTATTGTTTATGAAAAAGTTTTTTAAATAGTTATATGCTAGAAAATCCCTGATAGGGTCTATTATTCTTACTAGATGTGGACTCTTGATGATTTTGATGTCATATTTTGCTATTAACTCACTCTGTTTCAGGAGTTCGCCTTCAGGGCCCGGGGAAGGGCCGGTAACCAGTGTTACATCATGTCCTTTTTCAATTTGACCTATTACCGATAAAAGGGTATTCTCCTGTGCACCTCCAACGATCATTCTTGTAATGACATGGCATATTTTAAGTTTTTTATTGTTCATCAAGGTAACCCTTGTTTCAAATAGAGGTTTTTGTAAAATGTATATCCAAAGCGAAATGATTTTTGAAAAATAACAGAAAAAAAATTGAGACTAAAAATCATGCAAAGTTTAATCGTCCTCCGGCGATAAACCAAAAATAAAAATACCTCCGGTATAAGAGTCTTTCTATAATAGTATAAGAACTGCTATTTCTCAACCTTTTTTGTTTCTTCTAGTATGTTATATTAAATTAATTATTTCAGATTTGAAAGTGTTTTTTTTATTAAACATTTATTAACTTGGAGAGAATATGGCTACATATAAAATAATAAGTAAATCATTCACGTATCTATGTCTAAGTATTTTAATCGCAGCTGTCTCTTGTAAAGCTAAAACAGGGAAAGACTTACTAAAACAGCAGTTAGTACCTCAAAAAAAATACAAAGCATATTCTTTGGAGAAAAATAAATGGTTATCTTTTGATGTAAATAAAAACATTGAGAAGTTTAAATTTACTGTTAATGCTGAATATGTATTATCATATGAAAAGAAACTTTCTTATTCTCTA
>CAZVCD010000403.1:0-1957 GCA_964625675.1 uncultured Victivallales bacterium
TAAGAGGTGGCACTGATGGTTCCAGATTAACTGAAATGGGACTTCCTACACCAAATATCTATACCGGCGGTAACAACTTCCATAGTCCTACAGAATGGTTATCTGTTGATTCAATGGAAACAGCCGTAAAAACCGTAATCAATATTGTAAAATGCATAACAGATAGCGCAAGATAATATCCATCTAAAAAATCTATAAAAATGAAGCTTAACTTGATATTGTTTATATGGACTTAACAGCTTCTTTTTTAGATTTATATCTAAAACCATCAGGCAAAACGCCTGATCCCTGTGGCGTAATTACGGTAATATCAACCTCTTTACCTAAAGGTCCCTCTGGCACAATAGCTTTGATTATATTATCTTTTGATTTATCTGTTATTTCTGCCTCTTTTTTCCCAAAAAGAACAGTCTGAACTCCCGTAAAGGCAGAGCCAGTAATAGTTACAGTTTTACCTGGGGATCCACTGCCGGGACTAACTTTTTTCACAACAGGATCAACACTCACACCCTGCCATGCCCCAATATTTGTTCCGTCTGAAGCTGTACCCATTGCAGGTGAGTCGTTTTGGAGTGCATAGTATAAGTTTGCAACCTTATCAGAAGCTTTATACTTTGGATCTGTTGTGATACCTTTTTCTACTATAAACTCATTTCCTGCCCCCATATCCTGCCATCCAACAGCTCCGTTTTTACTCGGCCATTCATGTGTATATGGAGCTTCGCTATCATCCTGATACCAAAGCCAGAACAAATTATTTGTTAAAGTGATCTGTCCTTTAAGCAATTTGTCTGTGTCAACAACCTGATACCATCTTTGTCTAGAGAATATATTATCTTTAATAACAAAATTGGGGCCATTCCAGTTTCCTTGATCGGCCCACCATGCAATTGACATTGCCTGACCTTTAGTACTATATTCCGGAGTTTTCTCCATACCGCTGTCGACTGTATTATGTATAACTTTTATTTTGTTTGAAGGAGCTAGACTGCTACCATTATTTTGAAAGTCTACAAAAGTACGGCTTGCCCAACAATAATTATATGAAATTTCTACATCATCGCCTGAAGTAGACGAACACGAATATGTAACTCCTGCAGGTTTTCCGCCAGATGTTGGGTTTTCAGAGTGAAGTTGATTGTATTTCACGGTCAGTCCAAAACAATTACCATATTCACCGTTTATTAGATCCGAAGAAGTATTATAAAGATTACAGTATTCAATGGTTACATTATCTCCCATTACTCGTATTGCATTTCTTCCATCATGAATATCACAATACTTCACTGTCCAACCATTTTTCTTATCATTGTAATCGCCAACAATATAACCTGATAAATTTCCAGCAGCGCTGTTGTCAATTTCAAACCCTGCTAAAGTTACGTTATCTGCAGCTATTTGTATTGCACACTGGGTCCAACCGTTGAAATTTGTTTTAATAATCGGTTTTTTATCTAGACTTGATTCTGCTTCTAAAGTTATAGCTTTATCTATTACAAGCTGCCCTCCCTCAGGAGTATATGTTCCAAGACTAACTATAATTGAATCACCATCAGATGCTGCTGCTATTGCACCTTCAATAGTATTATATTCTGATGGGACCAATAACGCTGAGGCTATTAAGAAAGGCTGTATAAAAAAAACAAGAATAAGTAACATAATAGAAGACATCAAGATTTGGGTATTTTTATTGTAATAGCTTTTCATAAATAAACCTTTCGTATAATAAAAAGATAATTGTTTGGATTATTAGTAATACTCAATGTGAGAACTACACTGTGTCTATATTATAAAGGAAGCGATTAAAAAATACAATAAATCTAGGTATATAATAAAATATATGATTGAAATCTCATTTCAATTATCATTTGAAATATTAGTTTTGTACTGTATTTTTATACCTCTAAATAATACATAAATACGCCAATGTAGCTCAGATGGTAGAGCAATTCACTCG
>CAZVCD010000404.1:0-1945 GCA_964625675.1 uncultured Victivallales bacterium
TTTCATTTAAAGTCATATTAAAAGACTGTCTTGAATCACATGCCGTTATTTTAAACGGATATTGCTGATAATTTTTGAGCCTAGCTAGGCTCATATTTTTTTGTTATTATGTAGCCACGATATTATTCATTATATATTTATTAATTTTCTTGCAATAGTGCCTAATAAGTGCTACTTTTTAATATAATGATCAACTAAGGAGTAGCCACGATGTATATAGAAGAGCTGAAAAAGAAACAGGGGAATAAAATTTACAGTTCAATTCTGGTAAGAGAATCATACCGGGACAACGGGAAGGTCAAACACAGAACAATAGCTAATATAACCAAGCTGCCGGCAGAACATATTCGCCAGTTAAAAGCAAGCTTAAGAGGCGAGAAAGGTGATATTAAAATTTCTGATTTAGGAACTGGACGCTCATATGAATACGGAGGTTCATTTGCATTACGGGAACTGGCTAAAGATATTGGTTTAGATAAAGCAGTATTTTCAAGAAAAGTACAATGGCGTGAAAATATTCTAGGTATGATTATCGGCAGAATACTTTATCAGGGAAGCAAATTGAATTTAGTAAATACATATATGGATACAGCCTTATGGGAGATTGCGGGGCACAAATTCGGAGTTAGACCGGATGTCGAAAAAGACTGCTATAAGCCAATGGATGAGTTATTGAGCAGAAAAGATATAATTGAGCGTAAGCTGGCAAAAAAACATCTTAACAATGGATCCATACTTCTCTACGATATAACCAATACCTGGCTGGAGGGAGAATACAGTGATTCAGAAATTGTAAAATACGGCAGAGGTAAAGGCGGTAAACGAGGCTATAAGCAGGTTGCAATAGGTTTACTTACAAATTCAAAAGGCTGTCCCGTTGGTATAGAAATATTCAAAGGGAATACTTCTGATCAGACAACTGTACTGGATCAAATCCAAAAAGTATCCGAAAAATATGGAATTAAAGAAGCTGTTTTTGTAGGTGACAGAGGAATGCTTACACAAAAGAGGATTACTGAAATAGATTCAGATTACTTTAAAACAGTAACTGCATTAACTCATGCTGAATTAAGAACAATGATAGAAAAAGAAAATATACAAATGGATCTTTTTGATGAATTGAATATAACTGAAATCATTGATTCTGAGCACAAAGAATTTCGTTATATGCTTTGTAAGAATGAAAAAGAAAAAATCAAAGAAAGAAGTACCCGGGAAGCATTAATTAAAAAAGTGGAGGTATTATTAAGTAAAAAAGCAGCAGTTAAACAAAAGAGAGATAAAAATAAAACCTGTGCAAGTATTGGACGAATTTTTGAAAAAGTTAAAATAGAAAAGTTCTTTTTATGGGATGTTGATGATATTGGAAAATTAACCTGGAATAGAAAAGAAGAGAAGATTGAACAGGAAAAACTTTTGGATGGATGTTATGTAATAAAAACCAATGCATCAAAAGCAATGAATAAAGAAAATGTTGTCGAAGCATATCAGGGGTTGCAAAAAGTTGAACAGGCTTTTAAAAACATGAAAACTGTTTTACTGGAATTAAGGCCTGTTCATCATAAATCTGATGATAGAATTAAAGCTCATATCTTTATAGTAATGCTTGCTTATTATCTACAGTGGCATTTCATGCAGAGAGTAGCACCATTATTTGCTAATGATGGTAAAGGAAGCGAAAAAAGATGGTCTTTTGATATTATTATTAAAAGGCTGAAATCTATAACCAAAGTTGAACAGCTCATTGAAGGTATAGCTGTAAAAACTAATATTTCAAAACCAGATATAGAACAAAGTGAAATTTTGAAATTATTAAAGGTTCAATTGTAGACAGTAATTTTGCAATTTTATTTGTGCCTAGCTAGGCTCAAAATTAAAAAGCAATATCCGTTTAAAACCTTTGGCAATATAGCCTCTGGTGTCAAGATCACCGAAAACTATCATA
>CAZVCD010000405.1:0-1943 GCA_964625675.1 uncultured Victivallales bacterium
CCCCTGCTCTATTTTTATAACTACTTAATATTATAATAAATAATTTTGACAAAAAGAAAGCTCATGTAAAAAACCATGAGCTTTTATTGTATATATATCAAATTATACGCTGAACGTGACTTCCCCCCATATTGCAGGTTTAGTTATCTGTCATGGAGTATAATACAAAGGTGCTTCAGGCCCTAATGGCAGTCCAAGTATTATCCAGATAGTCAGCAAGATTGCCCATCCAATTAAAAACACTATAGAATACGGCAGCATAGTAGCTACAATTGTACCAATACTTGCTTTACTGTCATATTTTTGAAAATATGCAATAATCAGGGCAAAATAGCTCATCATAGGAGAGATAAGGTTTGTTACACTGTCTCCTATACGATATGATACCTGTGTCAATTCAGGTGAATAACCCAATTGCATAAATAATGGAATAAAGATTGGCGCCATAATAGCCCATTTTGCAGAAGAGCTTCCCATTACCATATTAACAACACATGTGAGGAGTATAAATGAGAGAATCAATGGAATAGTTCCGACATTTATGGATTTCAGGACATTTGCTCCATTGATAGCCATTATTTCACCGAGGTGGCTCCATTTGAAGTAGGCTACAAACTGTGCGGCAAAAAATACAAGAACAATATAAACAGCCATTGTTTTCATATTTGCAGACATGCCGGCTATTACATCTGAATCATTTTTAAAATTTCCGGAAGCAAGTCCGTATGCAAGTCCGAGTAGAGCAAAAGTAATAAAAATAAGGGCAATTACCCCTTCAATAAGAGGAGAATCCAATATACTACCATCTGCCCCTCTTAGAAAACCATTCTCAGGAACTATGCCTGTAGCAACTACGGCGATAAGCAGAATTAAAGTAATAACTGTAAACCATAATCCACGGCGTTCTTTAGAGTCCAGGCTCCTTATTTCTTCAACTTCCACATTACCCTCATATGTTTCAAAACGAGGAGCAACTATTTTTTCAGTCACAAATGTACCCAATCCGGCAATTAAAAAAGTTGAAATAATCATGAAATAATAATTAGCCATGGCATTTACCTCATATCCGGGGGCTAGGATTCCAGCAGCTTCCTGGGACAGTCCTGCAAGCAGAGGGTCAAGGGAACCGATAACCAGGTTTGCGCTGTATCCGCCTGAAACACCGGCAAATGCAGCTGCCATACCTATGATCGGATGTCGGCCTATTGCCAGAAACACTGTTCCTGCTAAAGGAATTAATAATACATATCCAACGTCTGCGGCTACATTAGACAGGACACCGGCGAGAACTAACACAAATGTAAGAGTTTTTTTAGGGGATTTTATAACAAGAAGACGTATAACTGAGTCAATTAATCCACTGCTTTCAGCAACACCAAGTCCCAAAACCGCAACTAAAACAACACCGAGGGGGGCAAATCCTGTAAAATTACTGACCATTTTAAGGATGATTTGATGTATCCCATGCTTTGATAGCAGGTTTACTGGATATATTACTTCACCGGTACCGGGATGTATTGCGCTCCAACCTGAAATTGAAGCAATCCAGGATAAGACCAATGCCCCTGCTGCAAAAATAATAAAAAGTGTTGCGGGATGCGGGAGTGCATTTCCAACCCATTCCGTGTAGTTTAACATTCGGTTAAACAGTGTAACTTTTTCCTTCTTCTTTTCCATTAAAAGTTCCCTTTCTTTGGTTAATTCTTATATAAAGGATCCGTTTACTTTTTTTAGCAATGCAGTAGATAATTATCCAAATTAAAGTAATAACTTGTCTGAAAGTTTAATTTTACATAAATAAAACTAATTTTTTTATTAGAATTTATTTTTACACCCTTTAAAGTATACTTTTAAGTCAATAAATAAAGAAGGCTTTCATTGTAAATTATGGTAAGAATATGAACGTTTACTTTGACATAGCAAATGATTAATTACAAATTTAT
>CAZVCD010000406.1:0-1938 GCA_964625675.1 uncultured Victivallales bacterium
AACACAAACCCTACTTAACAATAATTCTTCCGTCAAGAGAATAGTTAATCGTACCAAGTTTTTTACAGTACTCGGCAAGTATATCAACATCTTTTTTCCATTTTAACGGAGGGCTTAAAACCTTACAGTTTTTGAACATTGTAAAACCATCGCCACCATTGAACATGTAACTGGGCAATGCTGCTGAATATTCTTTTTTTAAGTCAAGTGGTTTTTTGTCAACTTTGACATCAGATATTCTGTGACCAACTTCATTATTCTTTGTATAAGTATATGTCAACCCTGATACCTGGAGAAAAGATCCCTTTAGTTTTTCTACACCTGAGACACCATGTTCTAATGCTTCCATAAGAACTTTTCCGCTGCATTGATATACTCCTATTGTATTTGAGAAAGGAAGTAGAGACATTGCATCTTCTAATGTAAAGTTTCCAGTTTTTAAAATATCTGCCCTTATCCCGCCACCATTCATGAATGCAATATCAGTATGATAGTAATTTTTGTAAGCGTCTGCAATTAAATCTCCTGAATTTGTTTCTTTAAACCTCGAAGCATTATCACTTGTAAAACCACTTTTAAGAGGAGTAGCTAAAATGGCTATTTTTTTATTAAGTTTTTTGCCTAGTTCATTTCTGTATTTTTCTTCAAGTTTTTTTAGATCAGGATCACTTTTAACTTTGCTGTCGACTGAATAGACATTTACTTTTGACTCAATACTGCCTTTTTTGTTTTTTCCCAATTTCAAGCTTATAACAGACCCTATGTTTCCACAGCCTGTCATTACCAGCTGATCATGATAATAAGAAACATATGAAACTGTTTCTGAAGCTTCTTCAGTGAAAACAGCATTCAGATTAGGAAATTTTTTGATAAGCTTCTCACCAGTAGTTCTGTCGGTTTGAGTGATTGCTATTATGTAGTCTGTTTTTTCAGCCATTAATTTATTTACTGCCTGTTCAGTTGCTTTAAATAAATTCTCCTGTGTAACATTAGTTGCACCGCCTGTTGTATCCATATCATCTGTAAGGCCGAAAAAACCTATTTTCATATCGCCAATTTGTTTAATAACGTACTCTTTAAGTCCATCAAAAGGTTTATTGTCAGTTTCTTTAAGATTCGATGTTATCCATTGAAATTTGGATTTTGATATAAGTTCCTTTGTGACTTTTGTTCCGAAATCAAAATCGTGTTGACCGAAGTTTGCAATATCAACAGGAACTTCGTTCAAAGCTTCTACCATAGGAAAACCATGAAATACTGCTCCAAAAAGAACACCGCCGGCTAAATCTCCACCAAATAGCACTATTACATTCTTATTTTTCTTCTTAACATTACTGACAATAGTTTTCAGTCTTGCGGTTCCACCTCTTTCACCATTATCATCAATAACAGGATAGATAACATGAGCATCATTAAAATAAAGGATTACGGCTTTATTATCTTCAGATTTTGAATTTGCAGAGGATTGAAAATTTATAGCAAATACTAGTATTGTAACTGATATTAATTTTACTAATGAACTAAAACGAATCATAAAAAGTCTTTCTTTTACATTTTTAAAATCTACCATTATTAACCTCACACTATTTTTATAATTATATTTACTCTAATAATCAACCACTTGTCACGGCGTAACGTAGTGTAGACGGATCAACCACCGAAAGCACTAAATTTAAAATAATGCTATCTATAGAGACAACAACCACAAAATATATGAATTAATATTATATTGCAATACAACAAACTATAGAATATAATTAAAGTGATAATCAAATATAAATACATAACAAATCACTACTCCGAACCTCGCGTTGCTCGGCAAGTGACAATAAACGTTAGAAAACATAAAGTAGAAGATACCCATAACTAAATAATAATAGTAAATTATCAACTTTAAGGAACCTTATTATGGACAAAAAGAAAATATTAGTTTTAGGT
>CAZVCD010000407.1:0-1927 GCA_964625675.1 uncultured Victivallales bacterium
CAATAGCAATCAGGGAAAAGCCACCTAGGAAACAAATGACCTTCTCAAGAAAGGCTTGATATACTGTGTCACCGAGAATGATATATTTATTAAGACTGGGGAAATTATCGGTTATATCTACTGCCGTCCCAAAAAGGATCAAACCGAAACCAACAACAATATAAAGCCAACCTTGTTGCTGCCGAATATTCTTATCCCTACCTGCCGAGTAAAGAAGGTAAAAAATAAAAGCTACAATTAAAACACGAATGATTTCTAAAATGATGTCTACCATAAAAGCCTTTGTTTAGAGGAGAGTTCGCAAAAAAAGATCAACACGAATGCGCCCGCTCACCCTATACACTAATATGTAGGATGAGTTTTTACCACAGTTGGCATAAATGAAAATGTGATTATTAGAACGGCTGTCAAGGACAAAACCTTTCTGGCGAACTATATGTATAGAATCCCCTTATTGTTTTGTTTGCATATCAATTTCTTCCTCTGAATAGAAAAGTTCCTTTACCTTACTTAACAACTGATAGCCATAGGCTATATTATAGAAATGTCCTTGATCTTTCGCTAGATTAAGCCGGACATTTTTGGCTGTTTTTTTCAAAATTTCACTAAACTTCATGGGAACAAATAAGTCTGCTGTTCCCTGGAAAACCTCAATATGAATTTTTATGTCCGAGAGATTAAAGCCCCAGTCTTTATAGACTGTTTGGGCATCATATGCTGGCCCCTTTGAGCCATGACGGAAAAGCTCCTGAAAATCCCGCATAAAAAGGTATTGAAAGTCTGCTCTGGCAAAAATAGTCTTGTCAGCGTCACACAAGCTGGATGCAAACATTTTTATAAATGATTTAGGACTTTTCAGGAGCTTCTGCAGTATGCCGAGCACAGAAAATGGAATTTGGAACAAGCCAAGAGGTGATTTTGAGCCGATCTTGGCATAAAAACGATCTGCTGCACCAAGTTGTTTGACTATGTTAGGGTCACTATAGAGAGGCATGGCACATGCCAAATCAATTACGCAATTCAGCTTTTCCGGAATGGCAAAAGCACTGGCCATTAGACTAGGACCTCCGCCGGAGATGCCGATTGCTCCAAAAGTGCTGATTCCGAGAGAGTCAGCCAAAGCAGCAATATCATGAGCATATTCAATAATAGTCCATCCCTTTCTAAAATCCGATTTTGCAACTCCTGGTCGATCCGGCGCAATGATTCTAAAACCATGCTCAATGGCGGGTTTATGAAGAAGCATGCCGTGAACATGCGAACCGGTTCCATGATAAAAAAAGATTGGATGCCCATCTGGATCGCCGTATTCATGAAATGCAAGGCGACTGCCAGATTTGGTTTTAAAAAATTTTACATTTTTCTCCAGGTCTTCAAGTTCCTGTTTGGATATGATACTTAATCGCTCTTTATTCACATTTTTATCACTCATACATGACCCTCGCCTTTTTTAATAATACCGTCTTCCATCTCATAAATAGTATCAAATACACCTAGAGCACGATGATCATGTGTAACAACAATAACAGCGGTTCCATATTTGTGCGCAACATCGCGAAATAATTCCATAACCTTCTCTCCTAGATGACTATCCAGTGCTGCCGTTGGTTCATCTGCCAGTATTACTGCCGGTTTGTTGGCAAGTGCGCGGCAGATAGCAACACGCTGTTGTTGCCCTCCTGATAGCATTGGTGGAAAATTATCGGCCCGATCAGCCAATCCCAATTCGCTTAACAATTCCATGGCGCGATTTCGGGAATATTTCTTGCTATGATTATTAATTTCTAAGGCTATCTGAACATTCTCACGTGCTGTTAAAAAGGGTATTAAATTGGATTTTTGAAACACAAACCCAATATGTTTCTTTCTAAAATTGGGTAAAACTAAACATTCCGTAGTAAATCGCCATAGAATTCCTAAATACATG
>CAZVCD010000408.1:0-1922 GCA_964625675.1 uncultured Victivallales bacterium
AATCACTCGGATAAATAAAGTAAATATGAAATCCAAAATTTATTGGTTAGAGGGTTTCTTTGCACTATCGCTAGAATTTTTTGCGTGGCAAGTATCTGGTCACCATCTTCATCATAAGTTCCTGTAGTTGTGCTAACCTGTTTATCAACTGTCCCGTCATTATTAGTATCTGCATTTAATGTAGCTCCGCCGATATCTTTAATTGTCTGCGCAACTACTATGACTGTATATGAGTTGGCAGTAGACGTTGCCTTTGTAAGATTGATGAATTTTCCTATTATTTCTTCCTGGGCAGCATCTGTTATCTGTACTTGAGTAGTTGAAAATAAGTCGTTATTCCAAAGCTCAGGTAAACCATCGGTTGATCTTAATATTTGAGCACGAGTGTAAAAAACAGACCCCTTATTTGTGCCATTAATATCTAATACTTTATCAGCCAGATTGGATGCCCTAGTTGAGTCTATTTCATAGGCATTGCTACCATTAGCCTGCAGAAGTGTTCCAGGGCCCTCTGTGCTGGTAATATCACTTCCCACTCTTATTTTTTCAAAAAGAACCTTTAAAATTTCATTTATATTGGAATTTATGTTTATTTTTCCATAAACCTCAGTGCTTGAATTCATTTTAATTTGATCTAATATATTAGCATCACCATCTGAATAATTATTTCCGCCGCCAGTCATTCCCTCGGTTGAATTATATTTCTTAAGATTTATTGTCTGCCACGCTTTACCTCTGTGAATAAGACCTAGCTCCCATGGAGACTGCATGGGTGCATTACGGATATATGCTGTTGAAAGTTGCCACGGTTCCGGATCACTTGGTTCTGAATCTGTGTTTCCGCCTACAGAAGGATCACACCCTATATTTTTAATACCTATTCCGCCACCATCTACCGGAATTGCTGAATTGGAACTAAATTCAGAATCAGCCCAGTCAACACTGAGAAGATTCTGTCTGGGATCGGCAACCTGGCCATCAAAATACAATTCCCCACTAACTGATGAATCAACACTTGTAACAGTGGAAATAAGATCTTCTCCGCTTGTAGGGGTATCCACATTCACAATGTTTGCAAAATCATATAATTCATCGAGATCATTTGTTAATTTTACAGTCAAATTAGTTATTTTAAAGTCCGTAATACTCCTAGATAGCCCCGTCTCATCTCCTTCGTTTAAGTTGCCTGCTATTGTTTCCAATTGTATAGCTGTAGCAATTGAATAAGTTGAGGTAGGATAATTTCCTGTTGTAAAGCTCGTTATTGTTATTTCTGCATCCTGAAAAGTCTTAGGAGCTGTGTCCTCGTCCCCATATGGACTTGGAGTCCAGGCATACTCGCCTGATATGCTTATTATGGCTGAATCAATAGTAACTGAAGGAGGGTAGTCATACATATTCACTAATTCCAGTTTTGCCTCTTTTATCTCCACGGTACATGTATAATCTGATGATTCTGTGTCTTCAGCATTTTCTGTTTCAATCACAGATCCTTCTATTTTTAATCTAATTTCATTAATATAAGGAATTTTTTCAAGTCCAACATATGTTGGAGGATTATTACCAGGATAGTCTGTTACAGCTGTATCATTGGTATCATTATAATCAATTAGATTCGCTATTATCTGGTTTCTACATGTATCAGCATTTCCAGCGCCAAATCCACCCTCAAATTTCCAGTCAACCAACCATGGAATAGAAAAGTTATCGTTCTCCAGTGAAGAAGAAAATAACCTAGGAGCACTGGATGAGAAAGAGTCCACTGTTGCTCCATCCCAATTTGAACGCATTAAATTAAATCTATGAAAAAGCTCATCATTTTCCTTTATTAAAACACCTCCACCATTGTCATTGTTAATCCAGAAAGCTTCAGCATCAGCAAGATTGTCTACTACGAAAAAAGTTTTAAAGGAATCTTTTAT
>CAZVCD010000409.1:0-1920 GCA_964625675.1 uncultured Victivallales bacterium
TTGTTTTTTAAGTTGTTAATAGACAACAATGTTATATTAGAAGTTAAAGCAAAAAAACAAAAACAAGGTTTACCTTGTGTTCTGCCAATTTTATCAACGGCAAATCTGCCTTTCTCAAGACGCTTGTAGAATATTAGAAGTCCATCCCTATCCCGGGTTATTATCTTTATTTTACTCCTGGGCTTGTTAAGTAAAGATAAAATATGTTCCAGAAAACTGAAAACCAGTAAATACTTTGATAAACTGCAAAGAGTCTCATATGGAAAAATTATTTCTAATAATGGGCTTGGAATGACGTTGAAAAAAAATTAAGGATCAACAGGAAGAGCGTAATGAACAATTAGTTAATAGAAAAAGTAAATGTCATTTAAAAAATCTTTACCCAGAAAATACAACATCTGCTAATTTGAGAACATAGGCGTACGGTTTAAAGAACGCAAATTAAAAGAATTGAATAACGTTTAATTGATTTTAATATATATTCAGTGCCCAAGCTCCTTTTAAGCAGTTGGCGTACCAGTTGGTTATCAACCAATGGTTGTTTCGATCTCGTTTTCATAAAATAGGAGCCTTAAAAGGCTTTAAAAGCAGCTTCCTCATTCGCTAAAGCTTTGGTGGACTAGTCGCTGCAAAAAAAGCTCAAAACTACCTAGGATTGTTCAACACTACAGATTCATTACCCACTAACAGGATATCTCTATTTTTTTTAAAAAAGGACGTTTCTAATTTGCGTTAACATTGAAAAGGGGAAATAGTAGTTTTTGAGGCTGAAATTACTTTTTTAGTCTCTTTTACTTTGCACTACAGAACACGTTTGCTTCCACTACCCCCTAATAGCCCAATAGAAACTGTAGCATATTAGCCTGGTTAATTACTTGCTATTAGTAAATAAATATACTATAATGAAATTATTATGTATCTTAATTATAGTAAATCTATAGTTAAACACAATATTATTGTTAGCAACTCAAAAAAAAGGTGAAATTATGAAAAAATCATTAATTGTCGCATTAGTCTTAATTCAAGTTGTTATGTTTTCTGCATTTGCTGATAGTGATGGTCCTGTGGTAGGTTTAAATCAACTTAAAGCAAAAGCAGAACAGGGTATTCAGGGTGCACAGACACAGTTAGGTTGGGAATATTTAGAAGGAGGAAACGGATTAAAGAAAGATTATAAGATGGCTGTAGAGCTATTTGAAAAAGCAATCGCACAGGGGGGGAATAATAATGATGCAAAATTACTATTAGCTAATTGCTATGTTAATGGATACGGAGTAAAAATAAACTATGATAAAGCCATGGCATTGTGTAAACAAGCAGCATCGCAGGGAAGTGTAATTGCACAGGGTGCCTTATCAGATATACAGAACGCTATTGCCGAACATCAAGCTGAAGTTGGCAAAAAAATTAAGAAAGGGGTCTCTCCTGAAGTAGTAAAAAATGAAAACGCTCCCGCTCCCGAAAGTCCCATGTTGGCTGATCTTGAAAATAAAACTAAGAACATAAAAGTAAAACCTGCTGGCGAATAAATAGCCTCAAAACAGTTCGGGTTTTTCAGTATCAGTTTTAGTGCTTTTATTTAATCTGGCCATTTCAAATTGGAGGCGGTTTATTGCCGTCTCTTTTTCTTTTATTGTCTTTAGCGTTATGATACTCCCCTTAAATATTTATTTTATATGCAGAAGCTACTTTAAATACAGTGTATAATTCAAATCAAAAATTCTCAATAGATTTAGCTGATTTTATATTATAATATATTTCTTTCCACCTTCCATGCAATAAAGTTGTTAAATGATAATCTATTAAGTTTTGATTTCAGACAGAATAAACCTTTTTTTTAAACAACTTTATTATTTTACCTTTACGAGTAAACTTGCTTGTACTTATGTACATTCTCGGAAATTGGCATATAACCTCCTA
>CAZVCD010000410.1:0-1911 GCA_964625675.1 uncultured Victivallales bacterium
CACCTGAAAAGCCAGTTAATATAGCACGCTTAACCCAAAATACTTTAGCAATGCCTAACCGCAGCAAAGTTCGCGTCAGTCTTTGCGCTTCCTACTTCGCCCGTCGTAAGAACGTAGAACGGGGTCGTAGCGTATTAATATATTTATAATAATGATGTTATGTTGTTTTTTACTGAATATACAGCGTTTAAACTACTATTTTTTTATATGAAATCTAGCCTTTAAGCATAATTGTTAATAAACGATTCTATTGCCTTAATAAATTAACATTTAAGAAAAAATAACCTTAAAGCATGAATTCTAGTGTATTATTTGTATTCTAAGGTCTATTATTTAATAAATTATTATTTTAACATATTGAACATAAAGAAATAGATACACAACGACCCTATATAGAAAATTTTATTGTTAAATGAAAAGGGAATAAAATGGGAAAGCTAATATTAACATCTGCCGGGTTCAAGAATAAAAATATTGAATCAAAATTTATAGAATTTCTGAATAAAGATGTGAAATCAGCAAAAGTTTTGTTTATTCCTACTGCTGCAATAACTGAAGGACAAAAATTGTTTATTCCTTTGTGTAAAAATGATTTATTAGATGCAGGAATCATAGACTCAAATATCATATCTTACGATCTTGACAGGAAATTGACAGAAGAAAAAATATGCAGCTATAATGCAATCTATGTTTGTGGTGGCACTCCTGAATATTTATTAGATAAAATGATACAGTGTGAATTTAAAGAAAGCCTTAAGATCTTTCTAAATTCAGGAGGAATTTATGTGGGAGTGAGCGCAGGAAGTATAGTTTTAGCTCAAAACCTTAAGAACAATTTAGGTTATATTCATTCCACTCTACATGTTCATGAAGAAAAAGGAACAGCGAGTGGTTCTTTAAACTATGATAAAACCCCAATAATAAAATTAGCTGATAATCAAGCTATAATTATAAACAATACAGAGATATACATATACGAATGACAAAACTATTTGTACCTGAAAGTTTTAAAGTACCTCATTTACTTGACACTGATCATTTTCACTTAGAAATGCTAACACCAGCTGTAGCTGAAATGGACTTTAAAGCAGTTATGTCTAATAGAGTACGGCTTCGATCTGTGTTTGATGAAAAAACCAATTGGCCAGAAGACACAATGTCATTATCAGATAATATCAAAGATATAAAAAGGCATCATGATGAGTTTTTATCTCGTAAAGCCTTTGCATACACAATTTTGAAACCTACTAAGGATAAATGCATTGGCTGTCTTTATATCGATCCATGTAAAGTTGATGAAGTTGATTGTGAAGTATTTCTATGGATTATTGATGATTGTTTAAACCTTGATAACGAAATTTATCAATTTATTAGTGATTGGTTAATTCATTGTTGGCCATTTAAAAAAATAGTTTTTCCTGGTAGGGACATCACTTGGAAAAAATGGAAGTCACTTATGTAATAATTGTATAACCAGCCAGTTCTCTTAATGTTTTATTGCTCCCGCCAAAAAGATATAAGAGATTTTTAACGTTATACAAAAAAATAAATAAGAAAGAACAGGAAGAAATGAAACAGTCTATCGTACATATAGCATTAGTTGTTAAAGATTATGATGAGGCTATTGATTTCTATACAAATAAACTTAACTTCGAATTAATTGAAGATACGTATCAACCTGAACAAGATAAACGTTGGGTTGTTGTTTCTCCACCTGGTTCCAAAGGTGCAACATTTCTTCTAGCAAAAGCATCCAAACCTGAACAGGAACAATTTATAGGCAACCAATCAGGTGGACAAGTGTTTCTATTTCTCAACACTGATGATTTCTGGAGAGACTACAATGAAATGATCTCTAAACGGATATTACTTTTTTATTTTGAGCCTAGCTAGGCACGAAATAATTTGCAA
>CAZVCD010000411.1:0-1894 GCA_964625675.1 uncultured Victivallales bacterium
TTTAAGAATTGGCTAAAAGCCGTTTCTGTTATTTCAATTACTATCTCTTTGGGATTTAATTTATATTTATTAAGACAGCTTATTAGAAGTGGTATAAAATCTTTTTTTTCAAACTGTATTGGGGATATGTTAATAGTAACAAAGCTTTCCTTGAGTCCCTGACTGTTCCATAAAGAGCATTGTTTCATCACGTTATCCATTACCCAACGTCCAATTTCATGAATTTGTCTATTTTTTTCGGTAAAATGAATAAATTCATCCGGACTGACTTTTCCGAGCTTTTTATTTTCCCAGCGTATTAATGATTCCACACCAACTATTTTGTTGCTGGATAAGTCTATAATAGGCTGATATACCATTGAAAATTCATTTTCTCTCAAAGCTCTATTCAATTCTTCCTCGAGACTTTGGCGTTTATCATATTTTATTTGGATCTGTTTGTCAAATAATCTATATTGACTTTTACCACTTCTTTTGGCCTCATACATAGCCATGTCTGCTTCTTTTAATAATTCAGTATAGGTATTTGTTGCATCTGGTCTTGATATAGCAACACCAAGGCTCAAAGTAACAAAAACATCTTCATTGTTAAGATTAATAGGTTTTTTAAACGATTCTATGATTTTAATTGAAACTGCGTGAATTTCGTCGTCGTTTTTTAAATCCATTAATACAATAGCAAATTCGTCTCCTCCAATACGGCCTGTTATGTCTTCTTTTCTTAAGATATTGTTTAGTTTTGAAGCTGTAGCTTTTAAAACTTCGTCTCCTGCGCTATGTCCCAATGTATCGTTTATGGCTTTGAAATTATCGAGATCAAGGTGAAGAATTGCACATTTTCTATTTTTTCTGACAGCTAATGCAAGCATTTTTATTGCTATTTCTTTGAAAGCGCGCCTGTTATATATGTCTGTTAAAGCATCGTGTGTAGCTAGCTGGCTCAGCATTTCCTTTGCTTGAACAAGCTTTTGCTGTGTTTCCTTAAGACTCTGTATGTTAAGGTTTAATTCATCATTTTTTTGAACTGAGTTTTCAAAAGATGACACTAGAAGGTCTAGAATTTGTATTCTATCAGAGGTAATATTGTATTTTTTCCCTGAAAACTGGATATCTATACCTTGGCCAGAAGGCTGATTTTTTCGCATTTCAAAATTTATAAGTAGATATTTAATTCTGGAAAGAAGATATTCGCTTTGGTAGGGTTTTGTTATAAAGTTATCAGCACCACATTCTAGACCTGATATTACGTCTGTAGGATCAGAGAGGGAGGTCAAAAGAATTACAGGTATGTTTTTAAATTTATCATTTTTTTTAACTGCTTTGGAAAATTCAAAGCCACTCATTTCAGGCATAACGATATCTGATATAATTATATCAGGCATAATATTATTTGAATCGTCAAGATAATCTAATGCTTCTTTTCCATTAATGACTGTAGTAGAAAAATATCCGCCTTTTTCTAGAATATATTCCAGTTCTACAGCCTGAGTAGGGCTGTCTTCAAGTATTAGCACATTTTTTTGTTTTATAGCTGTCATAATATTCTATAATTTCCTGATTTGGATGCTTTAATTTGCAGGTCATTAAATGAAAATCTTAAGTTTTCTTATTGCTTTTCTCTTTCATTAAAGTAAAATATTTGGTATTCTCTTCTTGAAACTTTGCTATAATTTCATGCTTTAATAAGCCATTATTTCTTGAATAATTCTTATATACTTCACATAATAAGCAGTTAAAATCAAATTTTTTTGCTGCCTTACACAAATTTTTACCGTTGCTGAAAATACCGGCAACGACCCAGCAGCTGTGTCCCATTTTTAATCTGTAAGCTGGACATTCATCTTCTTCATGAGTACAATCCTTATTTATGCTGCATTTCATGATTTCCCAGCAA
>CAZVCD010000412.1:0-1892 GCA_964625675.1 uncultured Victivallales bacterium
TAAAAATGGTCGGGGCGAAGAGATTCGAACTCCCGACCCTCTGGTCCCAAACCAGATGCGCTAGCCAGACTGCGCTACGCCCCGACAAAGTTAAATCAGACTTAATTATATATATAAAATTAAATCATCATTATCTTTCATATTTGAAAGAATTATAAATTAGCTGTATATACGGAATTAGCAAATACAAATATTAACTTTTTTATAAAAATTTTATTTCACATAACCTAAACTAATCACTTATTGAAATTAGTAACCATGTATTTTAATATTCATACTCATAAAAAAACTTTTAACTGTAGTTCAGATGAAATAATCAATCTTTTCCCGAGCGAGGTAGAAAGGATATCTCACCGTCTAAAATATTCAATTGGGCTACATCCGTCATTTATACAGAAAAAAACACTTAATTCAGATCTGGAAGCTGTAGGAAAATTCGCAAAAAAAGAAAACATCATAGCTATCGGAGAAATTGGGTTTGATAAAACTGCAAATATCCCTTTTGATCTACAGCTAGAAGTTTTTCAACAGCAGCTGAACATTGCAGAAGAATTAAACAAACCGGTAATAATACATTGTGTTAAATATTTTTCAGAAATAATTGAACTTAAAAAGAGCAGTACTATTCCTTGGATTATTCATGGTTTCCGAGGAAAACACGAACTTACGTCACAGCTTATTAAAAAAGATATGTATCTTTCATTTGGCAGCGCAGTACTTAATAACTCCCCTTCCCTATATTCCTCTATATTAAATACACCTTCTGATAGATTTTTTCTTGAAACTGATGACTCGGAAATAGATATTAAGCAAATATATGAAAAGGTTGCAAAAATTAGAGGGATATCCATCGATATGTTAGCAAAAGATATTAACAAAAATAAAAAAAGTGTTTTTAATTACTAATTATGCTCAAAGCGAATTATTTATGGTAAATAATAATAAAAATAGAGGATGAAAATCTCACCAATTAACCAAAAACAAAAATACCTCCGGTATAAATAATGAATAATAATACTGACTGGAAAATAAGAACTTCCCTACTGCTTGGAGAAGAAAAACTAAAAAAACTAAATGATGTGAATGTTTTGATCGTTGGGCTTGGTGGAGTCGGTGCCTACACTGCTGAATATTTATGTCGTGCCGGAATAGGCAACTTAACAATTATTGATGGAGATAAGGTTAATCCCAGCAATAGAAACAGACAACTGCCGGCACTGGTTTCGACTACAGGAAAAAGAAAAACAGAAATAGTTGCAGCTAGACTCTATGACATTAACCCTTGTGCAAATATCACCACAATTGACGAATTTATAAACGATGAACGAATTTCGGAGATACTAAAATCACAACCTTTTGATTATGTCGTTGATGCTATAGATACATTATCTCCCAAACTGCATTTAATACTAAACTGCCTTGAATTAAATCTTAACTTAATAAGTTCAATGGGGGCCGGCGGCAAACTTGATCCAGCTCAGACCAAAGTTGCCGATATATCAAAAAGCTTTAACTGCGGGCTGGCAAGAGCACTAAGAAAACGCCTTCACCGCAAAGGAATATACAAAGGCGTGAAAGTGGTATTCTCCCCTGAAGAAAGAAAAGCTCCTACAATTCAGCATAAATATGCAGATGTAGCATATACGGTTATAGGTACTGTTTCATACATGCCGTCTGTTTTCGGTTGTTATTGTGCTGCTGAAGTTATAAATCACTTTTATAGGCTGTAGGTTAAAAATGCTCAGGGGAATATTTTATATATTAATTTCTTCATTATCTATTTCAATAATGGGAGTCTTTATTAGAGAGATAGGCACTGGGTTACCAAATTCAACAATACTTTTCTCTCGGTTTTTATTCAGTTTTATAGTAATACTACCAATTGCACTTAA
>CAZVCD010000413.1:0-1890 GCA_964625675.1 uncultured Victivallales bacterium
ATATTACTTATTCAGGAATAGAAACAAGGAGGATTTTTTTATGATCAAATTATCGATGGCTAATAAGCTAAAGCTTCTGGAAGACACTTTGAAAGTAAAAATAAAAGGGCAGAATCATGTAATACCTGAAATCGTTCAGGTGCTTCAGAACGGAGAGTTCGGACTTAAATCAAAAGATAGGCCTAAAGGAACATTTCTTTTCCTTGGCCCGACAGGAGTCGGGAAGACAGAAATTACGCTCACCTTCAGTGATTATCTATTTGGTAAAGGGAAACTTTACAGGTTTGATATGTCTGAATTCATGCACTTTGACAGTGTTAAAGAATTCCGGGGTGATGAATCAGGAAATATAGGAAGACTTGAGGAAGTGCTGCTGAAACATAAAGAAGGAGTTCTGCTTTTTGATGAAATGGAAAAAGCAGATAAAAGAATTCTGGATCTGTTTCTGCAGATACTTGATACTGCGACTGTGACTCTTGCAAAGGGAGCAAAGTATAACCTGTCAAACTTCTACATAGTTTTCACTTCCAATATCGGTTCCGGAAGAATCAAAGATTCAAAATATCTGACCTACGGAAGAATAAAGAAGGCTATAACGCTGGAACTTAAATCAGTTCTCCGTCCTGAATTTGTCGCAAGAATATCAAATATATGCGTATTCAGAAAGCTTGAATACGATGTTCAGAAAGAAATAGCAGAAAACATGCTGAAAAGTGAAATGAAACGCATAAAACATCTCGGGCATAATATTTCGTACGATAACAGTCTGCTTAACTATGTAATACGAAACGGTATTGATAGAAACATGGGAGCAAGGCCTTTAAGAAACTGTATTGAAACAACGGTTCAAACTGCTGTTTCAGACAGATTAGTCAACGGATGTTCTGCTAACGGGATAGTTCAGGCTGATCTAAAAAGCAACAGGATACAACTTAATAATAATTAATTTGAAAGGAACAGAAAATGTTTATTAAAAGAATCTACAGCTACTATGTAACTCTTGTTATGTTTTTCATCTCAAACTTTAGTTTTGGAGCAGACGAAGGAACAACACTGAAAGAAGGTATCGGAACACTTCAGGGAATTATGTATGTAGTAGCTGTTCCGTGGTGTCTGGTCGTTATCTGGCACGGTGTTCAGGCTAAGAAAAAAGGTGACAGTGATGCCTACAATTCAATGATCGCAGGACTTTGGATACCAGCTTCAATTCTTATTGTCGGTATTATTTTTAATATAATGGGAATGGGAGATGCTGTTCAGTCTACCAACTTCGATTTCCAATAGTGCACAAGGTGTGCAAGCACACTTTTAGTAATTATTTATTTAAAGTATTCACACACTAGATAATTTTAGAAGGAATTAAAACATGGACGAAGACCTTAGAATATCAACATCAAACTCTATGAAAGTATCACAGGGTGTTGCTTTCGGGCTTGAAGGGAATCTGTTTATTGTGCTTCTTGCCGGTGTGCTCGGGACTATGTTTTTGCTGATTTTATTGATTGGATTTATTAAACTTCCACTTATAAATGCACTTTCAGTAAGCATAGTTCCATTGCTCGCCGTAATGACATATCTCAAGATATTCAGGATAGGCAAGCCGCCTGCATATCAGAAAGATTTAATAGATTTACTCTTAGGCGGAGACACGGTTATTCCACATCCAAAACAGCAGAAAAAAAATCCTTTTATTAAATTTGTATAGTTATTCGTTTCTTAAAGTTGTTTACGTTAACAGAATTATAAAACACAATAAACGTAAAAAGATAAAACAAGTTTCACTTGATAATGGAGGAATTAGTTATGAGACAGCCAAACGGATGGTTCGTAAATGATATGATAGTTTTCGGTGATCTTGACACCAGAGGCTATATTGCCAAAGGTTTTAAA
>CAZVCD010000414.1:0-1879 GCA_964625675.1 uncultured Victivallales bacterium
GGGTAAAAAAGCATCTCTATTAAAGGCGAATACTCCAATAAATAAGACATTAAGACCTGTTGTTGAAGACAGTATTGATTTTGAAAATACAGAGAACCTTTTCATTGAAGGGGATAATTTTGAAGTTTTAAAAATCCTCCAGGAATCCTATCTAGGTAAAATTAAGATGATATATATAGACCCACCTTATAATACCGGTAAGGATTTTATATACAGGGATAATTTCAAAGTAGGCAAGAGTGAATATGAAGAAGAGATTGGAGCAGTTGATGAAGATGGAGACAAACTCTTTAAAAATACAGATTCCAACGGCAGGTTCCATTCTGACTGGCTGAGTATGATGTATGAAAGGTTGCTGATTGCACGGGATTTGCTTAGAGATGAAGGGGTTATCTTTTTAAGTATCGATGATAATGAAGTGCATAATTTAAGAAAAATTTGTGATGAAATTTATGGAGAAGAAAATTTTTTAGCTGAATTAGTTTGGCATCTTTCAAGTGGACCACAGGCAGGACACTTCACTAGGTCTAATGAGTCTATTCTAGCTTATTCAAAAAACAAGGAAACTCTTCCTTTTTTTATCGATACGACAGGTGGAACAATTAAACATGGAGCTTTGAAAAAAATCTCCTCAGCAAATCCAGAAAGTGATATTTTATTTAAAAAGGGTTCTATCAAATGTGAGTCTAAAAATATAGAGTTTCCTCAAGAATTAGGGGGATCAGAAAAACAGTATATTGTAGAAGGAAAACTAAAATTCATAGATGGAATACTTGCTGATGATGTTACCATTCGAGCAGGTTGGGCAATGAAAAACCAAGTAATGTCGTATCTTCAAGGAATAGAAACATTTGATTCCAAAGGCCAAAAAGTCATACGATTTTATTTCAATTCTCAAGGTATTTTATTCTATGAAAAAGAACGCGGAACATTCCATCCTAAAACAGTAATTTCATCAACTGAAGTTGGTGGTACAAAAGCAGGTGGGGACGAAATAATTAAACTATTTGGTTCAAAATTAATGAGTTTCCCAAAACCGAGTAAACTAATAATTTTTTTAAGTAAAACAATATCCCAAAAGGATGATATTATTCTTGATTTTTTCTCTGGTTCTGCCACAACTGCTGACGCAGTAATGCAACTAAATGCTGAAGACAATGGGGATCGTAAATTTATAATGGTGCAGCTTCTTGAAAAAACAGACCAACAATCAGAAGCCTATAAGGCTGGTTACAAAACAATAGCGGAAATCGGCAAAGAACGAATCCGACGTGCCGGTAAAAAAATAACCACAGAATACACGAAAAAAAACAGAAATGAAACAGGTGATCTGTTTGAAAACTCTTCCGTGAATTCCGAGTCTTCCGTAGTTAATAAATTAGACATTGGTTTTAGAGTTTACAAAACTGCTTCCAGTAACATGAAAGATGTTTATTATCATCCAGCAGAATTAAAGCAAGAGCATGTTTCTTTTCTTGAGTCTAACATCAAAGAAGATAGAACTCCCGAAGATTTGCTTACACAGGTTATTCTTGATTTAGGATTAGAATTATCACTTCCAATTGAGATGAAAGAGATTTTAGGCAATACTGTTTTTATAGTGCAAACCAATGCCTTAGTTGCTTGTTTTGATGATAATATCAATTTTGAAACCAGTACTGAGCAAAGTCGAAGTACTGTAGATGAAATTGCAGAGCTTAAACCTTTTAAAGTAGTGTTTAAAGACGCAAGTTTCGTCGATGATAAAGATAGAATAAATGTAGAAGAACGCTTTAAAAGACTTTCTCCTGAAACTAGGATAACGGTATTGTAATTATGAAGAATAAAGAACCTGATAAAAGACTAAAAGTAAAACAAATCACTGTCCAGGATGAATTAA
>CAZVCD010000415.1:0-1875 GCA_964625675.1 uncultured Victivallales bacterium
TTCATATCGTACAGTTTCTCCTTTTAATGTGATCAAATCCGGCAGTGATAATCTGATGTATATGGTCATCACTTAAAGAATAATAAACATATTTTCCAGCTTTTCTGTATTCCACTAGACGCATTGATTTTAATAGTTTTAGATGATGTGATATTGCAGGTTGAGTCATATCCAGTATATGGACTATATCACAGACACACATCTCAGACAAAACAAGCAACTTTAAAATCCTAAGACGTGTAGTGTCGGAAAAAGCTTTGAAAAACTCAGATGATTCTATAAATTCACCTTCATCAGGCATTTCACTCTTTATTTTCTTCACTGCCTCGCTATGAGTGCAGTCGCTTTCACAGAAAGCTAGGTTCGTAT
Source organism: uncultured Victivallales bacterium (assembly GCA_964625675.1). Taxonomy (GTDB): domain Bacteria; phylum Verrucomicrobiota; class Lentisphaeria; order Victivallales; family GWF2-38-69. The sequence continues at coordinate 370 of CAZVCD010000415.1, forward strand.
CGTTTTTCATAAAGTATTTGCCTTATTATTATTTTATACATATAAACACATGCTTATATGTTTATATGTATTTGCATAAAAAAACAAGCTCTTTTTTTATATAGCAGCTCTAAAAAATGGCATTTTCTCAAAAAAAGCTTAAAATTTAAATAACAAGCAACAGGCTATAGTTTTATTAATTTTTAACTCTTAATTCTTAATTCTTAATTCTTAATTCTTAATCATGCTCTATTCGACTGAAGTTCACAATCAAATATGTAAATATGCAGAAAGTGATTCGTTTGCAAAAGACTATCTGAACTATTTTAAACAGATAGAAGTAAAATGTAACGAGCTTTCATCAGAGACTATCCCTGCCCTATTTCACCCTGTTATACTGCCGAGAGATACGCTTTCCAAGATATCTCATCAGTGTGAACAGATGAATGAAATATTGAATAAAACAACGAACCTTTATAAAAATAATTCTGATGTTAAAGCTTACTTCAATTTACCTGATCCGCTGGACGAATGGGTAAATATCGATCCCGGATATAACATTCAAATTCCAATCTCACGTTATGACGGTTTTTGGGATGGAAAAACTTGTAGATTTTGTGAGTTTAATACTGACGGCACCAGCGGAATGGATGAAGTTAACACTTTAGATGAAATATTTTTGAACACAAAGATGGGTAAATATTTAGATAATCTTTACTCTTTAAAAAATTTCGATTTAAGATTGTCTACCCTTGAAACATTAATAGCAGCATATAAAAACTTCGGCGGTAAAAAAACACCTAATATAGCAATAGCAGACTTTCTGGATTTAGCTACATTACCCGAATTCAAAGCTTTGAAAAAGTATTTTACTGATAAAGGCTATCCAACTGAAATCTGTGACATCAGACATTTGAAATATAAAAACGGTTCCCTCTTCCATAATGATTTTAAAATTGATCTGATTTACAGAAGAGCTGTAACAGATGATATGTTCCCTAGAAAAGATGATATCAAAGAGTTTCTGGAAGCTTATAAAAAAAACGCAGTGTGTGTTGTAGGTCCACTATGTTCTCATATCGCACATACAAAAATTGTATTAACATTTTTATCATCGCCTCTGGCTGAAAATCTTTTTAATGATCAGGAAATAACCTTTATTCGAAACCATGTTCCGTGGACAAGGTTGCTAACAGATGATTCAACATTAATTTCAGATATAATTTCCAATAAGGATGACTATTTCCTAAAACCTCATAATTCTAATAGTGGTAAAGGAGTCCATGCGGGAGAAGAATTTGATACAGAATCATTCAAAAAAGAAATTGACCTAATTTTAAAGAATAAAAATCAGACTTATATTGTACAAAGAAAAATACCAATACCTACAGATTACTTTATTTCAGATAACAATGGAACTTTAAAAGAATATAAAGTCAATATTTCTTCATATGTATTTAACAATAAACTCTGCGGCTTTTTTACCCGAGTTTCTTCAGGAAGTGTAATCAATACCGACCGCGGCGC
>CAZVCD010000416.1:0-1863 GCA_964625675.1 uncultured Victivallales bacterium
AAAGCGAAGGACAAAAGAAGTCTAAAATACCACCGGTGAATCATATGTCAAATCCATCAGATCACACAAGTTGATCACTCTTTTTTTAGTTATCTGAAATTCTTGCAAAACTCCTGAATTAAATTTATTTATTTTATTCAGGAATTTTGTAAGAGGCTAATTAGCATAAATAACATTAGATATTAGAAGTATTTGTTCTATATAGGTAAATTCCGTTAAATTAACTTAACAACATGAAGAGTATTAAAATTATGAAACACAGAAAATCGGTTGTAGAAAAATGGAATAGGAAGAGACGAAGCGGGAAAGCTATGGTCAATCATATGACACAGTTATTAAAAAAAACTCAGAAAGAACTCTAATTTCGCGCTTCCTTCCATTTATGTTTCCCGCAATAATCATATATTTTATCTGTTAGACTTTTAAATATCAAATCACTATCATATTGGTCATATGTTAAATGTGGATGATATTGAGTCCCAACCATAGTTTTATACGTGTAAGAATCTACAATTTTCATATTGTTAAGATTTTTATGAACTATTTCTTTACCTTTTACCGAATAAAATTTCATACTACGGCTTTTATATTCGCTAAAAGGATGCATAGATAAAATGTTCATCCCAGGAAGCTTTTTGTACAGCATCCAGTTACCATGTGAGTAATTTTTGTTAACAAAATATGTTTTATCCGTATCAGTATTATTTAAAGTACCACCAGGAAGCTTGTATTTCTTATTTGTTTTAACTATATAGCCTATTCCAAATATTTCTGTTGCGATAAAACCATCATCTATCACCCACTTTTCGTATCCTTCTCCAACATCTTTTGGCACATCTATAAATATTTTTTTCTTGTTATTCGTTTTCATTATTTTATTTATTTTACCTCCAGCATAAAGCCAACCAATCTGAGCACCATAACATGTTCCCCAAATAATTTTTCTCTGCTTAAGTGCAGCATCTAATAAAAACAAACTATAAATTGCCTGCCCAAAATCTTTAACAATGCATTCTTTTTCTAACGAAAGGACCTTAGAGTTCCCATTTATAAAGGCATCGCCTGTAAAGCTATCTTCTATTACTAAAAAATCAAATTTCTCCATATAGTCATAAAGTTTTCTCTTTAAAACTGACATAGCAGTGTTCGGTGCTTTGGCAATAGCTTCATTCAGAATCGCCATAATACTTTTATCTTTTCCATCACTTTTTTTAAAAAGAGTAATACCTTCTTTTCCAGCACGCATTATTAGCGAGTAAAACATTTTCTCTTGTAACTCAAAGCAAAAAGGGTTAAAAGGCACAATATTTATAATAAATGGAGGCGAATGTTTTAAGGCTTCCGATTTAAACGAACACAAAACAAACTTTCCACAGTCTTTAGCATTTCTATCAATTAAAGTTAAACCTTTAGCGGTTATGTGCTTTTTACTAATATCAACACCAGCATTTAGTAGTATTGAAAAACAAATAATTAAAAACAAAGTAAGCTTATTTTTCATGTAGATTTCCAATAATTTTAAGTGTTATATTTGGGAAAGTCAAGTTAATCCAATTTTCACATTCTAACTTAACAGCATAGGCTGTTCATAATTTTCATTGTATCCAATATTTTTATTATCTGCAATATGATTTGGCGGAGATTTGTCATAAAACTGATCAAATCCTTCATAAAATGTTCCATGGGGTGCCATAACCTGAACAGTTCCATTTCTGCTCCACAATAAGGGCAAATAATGGGATCACACTTGATAGAAGTCATAAACCTTTGCCTGTAATTCATTGTTTTTATTATTTTTACAGCTCCGCTTACAATTCTTCCTATCTTTTTCAGTGCGGTAATTACTGTTTCCTTTATTTTCTC
>CAZVCD010000417.1:0-1856 GCA_964625675.1 uncultured Victivallales bacterium
AATCTGGTGGGGGCGACCCCGTGTCGGTTCGAGTCCGACCTTCGGTACTCTCTTTAGATCTATGAAAATTTGCCAAATTACCTGCTTTTAACTATTCTCTTTACTAATCGTATGCCTATATCCATTGATTTCAGTTATTTCTCTTCGCATTTTTAAAAAACACATTTAGATTATGTCTTTTATATAAAAATTGATACAGCTGAAAGAGTGAACAATTATTATGGAAAATATTTTACAGAAAAGACTTTATAAAGACGTTCTTATTTTTGATGGCGGAATTGGTACCGAGATATATAAGAACAACTTTTTTATTAATACTTGTTTTGAAGAACTATCATTGAGTGTGCCTAACATTATCTCTCAAATCCATAAAGAATATTATGATGCGGGAGCCGATGTTATAACCCTCAACACATTTGGGGCAAATAAAAATAAACTGTCAAAGTTTGGTTTTGGGAGTAAAGTCAAAGAAATAAATACAGCAAGTGTCAATTTGGCAAGAGAATGTACTGGAGAAGATACATTACTGGCAGGTTCAGTCGGACCTATAGGAAAAATTCCATACAACAGAGGCATTACAGACGACGATATTGTCGATATGTTAGTTGAACAAATTTCTGCATTGAAAGATGCGAAGGCTGATTTCATAATGTTTGAAACGTTGCCTTCTCTTAAAGATGCAGAGTTTGCAGTAAGGGCAATTAATAATGTAAAAGGTATTCCGTATGTATTAAGTTTCGCTGTTTCCAGAGACGGGGAATCTTCAAAAAATGAGTCGTTAACGAAATTAATGCATTCATTTGCAAATGCACAATTAAAACCCACAGCAGTAGGTTTGAATTGCGGAGTTGGCCCTGAAGGCCTTTTAAGTGCATTGGAAATACTGATTCCAATATGCAATTATCCTATAATAGCCCAGCCAAACGTGGGTGTTCCAAGAAGAGTTGATAATCGCACTATTTACATGACAAGCCCGGAATATTTCACTACTTACGCTGTTCGATATTTAAATCAGGGTGTTAGAGGAATCGGAGGGTGTTGCGGAACAAGCCCCGAACATATTCGAGATATGGCAAACAGTATTCACCCGCTTACAAAAAATGCATTTTCAATGCAGGGAAAAATAGAAGTATCTGAAGAGATTATCCAAAAACCAGTGGCGACAGAAAGTAAATCTAAATTAGGAGCTAAGCTGGCAAAAGGCGAATGGATACAAACAGTGGAAATTGTACCCCCAAGAGGATATTCGCTTAATTCTACTATAAAAAAAGCAATTCAGTGTCGTAAAGCCGGTATTGATGCAATAAATATACCTGATGGTCCAAGGGCAAGTTCTCGTATGTCTCCAATTATTACCTCTCATTTCATACAGGAAAAAGCTCAAATAGAAACGATTCTGCACGTTTGTTGTCGAGATAGGAATTTGATTGGAATGCAGTCTGACCTTCTTGGCTGTGCTGCAGCAGATATAAAAAATATGCTTTTTGTAACAGGTGATCCTCCAAAACTCGGAGATTATCCTTATGCTTCAGCTGTGTTTGATGCTGATTCTATTGGCATGGTCAAAATACAGTCTAATTTGAATAAAGGAGTTGATCTGGGAGGAAATGCTCTAACTAAAAAAACAGAAGCACTCATTGGTGTTGGTGCAGACCCTAACGCGATTGATTTTGAACGCGAAATACGCAGAATCAAAGAAAAAATTGAGGCTGGAGCTGAGTTTATAATAACGCAGCCTGTTTTTGATGTAAAATCTTTATTTGCATTCCTTGATAGAATTTCTGAATATAACATTCCTGTAATAACTGGAATATGGCCTTTGGCAAGCTATAGAAATGCTGAATTTATGCAGAACG
>CAZVCD010000418.1:0-1850 GCA_964625675.1 uncultured Victivallales bacterium
GTTTACTCACTAAAGCATCATATACATCTGCAACTGCCATTAGCCTGGCAAGAAGCGGTATTTTTTCTCCTTTAAGGCCTCGTGGGTAACCTGTTCCATCCCATTTTTCATGGTGAGCCGCCGCCATTTCGATAGCAAAATGCAGGAAAGATTCTTTATTCATTCTTGAGTCTGCAATTTCGAGAGTTTGTTTTCCGATAAGAGTATGATATTTCATAATATCGAACTCTTTTTTTGTAAGTGCGCCGGGTTTAAGGAGAATTGAGTCAGGTATACCAACTTTGCCTATATCGTGAAGCGGCGCAGACTGGTATAGAAGTTTTACATATTTGTCAGTTAAAAAATCTTTATATTTGGGGTAAGTTCTTAGTTCTTCCACTAAAACTTTAATATATCCTTTTGTTCTTTTAATATGGCCGCCAGTTTCATTATCTCTATATTCAGCAAGGTTTGCGATACATTCTATAGTAATTTCCTGAAGTAATTCCAACTCCTTTATTTTTTCACTAACCAGTTCTTCTAAATGATGCTGATGCATTTGTAGTTCACAGTGTGTATGAACTCTTCTTTTAATGAGTCCGGCATTAATGGGTTTAAATATATAATCAACAGCACCTGCCTCAAAACCTTGTTCCTGGTTGTAATCATCTGTAAGAGCTGTAAGAAATATGAGGGGAATATGTTCTAGAAGCAGATTGCTTTTAACATGTTTGCAAAACTCATATCCATCCATTTCCGGCATTGTTATATCTGAAATAATAAGATTAGGCAGTACGCTTTTCTTAGAATTTAGATAATTTAGAGCCATTATAGGGTTAGAAAACGGGATTACAAAATACTCTGCCGAACTCAAAATATACTTAATATTTTCCAGTTGAGTCTTACTGTCTTCAAGTATTAATATAAAACTTTTTTTCATAATCAATGTAAAATTTCTTTGTAGTTCAGTGTACAGGAATTTGCTTTTTAACTTATTCATAGCCAACAATATTAAGTAACGTAACAAAATAAAAAGATAAAAACAAGATTTATCTTGAACGATCTAGCTTGTTGAGGACTTGTCTTCTCGCTAGTATTCTGTCCGATCTTTCCCATTGTCTTTGGCTTTTTGAAGCATAATTTCTAGTTTTGAGATAAAATCCTTAATATCCATTTCATTATTATGTTCCATTATCCCACAGCTTAGCGTCAGCTTGAGACCGGGATCGTTATGAATTTTTACTTCAAATACATTTTTTCTTATTTTTTCAGCGACAACAACACTTTGATTGAGTTTTGTATTCGGAAGTATTAATAAAAAAGTGTCATCTTCAAATCTTCCAAGTATATCTGTTTCTCTAGTGCCGGACAATATTTTTTTTGATATTTTTTTAAGGATATCATCTCCAAACTTATGTCCAAAACTATTGTTTACTGTTTTGAAATCGTCAATATCAAAAAGAATAGCTGAAAACAAAAACCCATATCTTTTTGAGTCATATATTTTATGGTGCAGATTTTTAATGAGAAATTTTCTGGAAAATAATTTTGTTGTTTCATCAACAACAGTTAATTTTTCCAGCGTTTCATTGGTTTTAGCTAGGACTGAAGTTGTATCTTTGATGGCGTTGTCAGCGTCTCTGATTTTTAGTACATTTCTTACGCGCATAATGAGCTCTGATTTGCGTAGAGGTTTACCTATAAACTCTATAGCTCCGGCATCAAATGCTTTTTGTATTTCATTGTTATTTTTCTTAATAGTTATAACAATAACAAATGTGTCTGGATACATTTGTTTGGCAATGCGGCAGAACTTATATCCATCCATTTCCGGCATTACAATATCCGTAATTATTAAATCAGGAAGATTT
>CAZVCD010000419.1:0-1845 GCA_964625675.1 uncultured Victivallales bacterium
GCATACATGCATTCCTCACTCTACTTCATAAACATCTGTCAAGTGAACTTCAGCCTGAAAGCTGAGTTTAGCAATTTTTAATCTGGACTAATAAAATATTTGTATTAGGTTGTACAATATCTTTAATTAAATTTTCTAAGAAATAGTATTTTAAGAAGAACTTTATTTATTTGCTGAAATATTCGTTTCTATGATTTTATTTTCAATTACTTTATTTTGTTGAACAGGAAAAATGCATATTAAAATAATAGCAATTATTAAAAGTATAATTCCATTACGCAAGCACATGTATGTTGTCTCATTAGCTAGATGTCTAGTAGAATTTATTTTTTCTTGTTTTAGTAATGTATTGGCTAAGTATTCGCTTTTTTTTGAGTTTAGTAGCTTTATTTCATGAGTAGTTCCATAACCAAATAGTGGAAGAGTTCTCAAAGAAGATAATGAAATAAGCCCTGCTATTAACATATAAATAGCTGCTATCAAGAAGCATAATAAGATCAGAAAACTTAAATTACTTGAATAGTAAGAACTGTATATCAATCCAAATATACCACTCAAAAATGACAAAAAGAGGCTAAGACTCAATGTGTATTTTGCAGTTTTTTCGTCTATTCCTAAAGCTCTTTTATGCTCTTCTGTTATTCGTCTTGTTATTATTTCATTGGGTAAACTTAAATAACTTTCAGTTTCTTTATATTTTTCATTTTTAAAGATTTTTAACAGTAGTTTTTTCTTATTAAGTACATAAAATATAAAAGGAAATATTTCTTCTAAAATTCGCAATGTATGTTTTTTCATAATATTTTTCCATTATTGTATTAAAACATTTGCAATCAATTTATCAATTCGTCTATTTTTATTTACAAGCCATCCCCACTCACCTGTAGGGTTAATTTCAATAAAAAAGTAACCTTTAGGAGTCTGAATTAAGTCAATTCCTGCAAAATTTAGCTTTAAGTCTTTTGTTAGTTCTAAGCAGGCTTTTTTAATTTCTTTCGGTAAATCAATATCTGAAAACTCCAGTTTATTTTTATTAACAATTCTCCAATCTTCATCTATACCTTTTCCATCTTTTGTGATAGATACAGGTATTACTGAATTTCCTACAACAGTCACTCTAATATCAATCTTATTTTTTAAATATTCTTGAACTGTAAATGGAACTTCAAAAACTTCTTCATCAATAAATTCTCTATTTGTTAGTGTTGTGTAATTAAATAAACAGTCATGTTTTTCTTTCAAAAGTATAGTATCTAGAGATTTAGCAATAATATTGGGCATTAAAGAGTTAAATTCGTTACAATTATTGCCAATTCTTGTTTTAGGGATTCTAAACCCATATTTACTAGCTATTGAAAGCTGATAGGCTTTTATTTCCGCCAAGTAAGTATATGCCGGAAAATTTACCCATTTAGCTTTATCAAAAATAGATAAACTTCTGATAAATGCCATCCACTGGCTTTTATACAATTGCTCTTTTATACTCAAATATTGAGAAGGAGTATTCCTTAAAAATATTGGCTGCCTAAACCATACAGATTTGAGATTGGAATTAATAATAATTTCATTCTCATATCCCTCTATTTTTAGCGATAGATTTGATGGATCTATAGAAAATCTATATTCGTCTAAGTATTCTTTATTAATTCTAACATAACTCGCCGATTCTTTTTCCAACTGTTGCACAACAAGGTCTGTAGAAAAATCATAGATGCTTGAAATTATTAAAATATCTTTTATCATTCTCCTTTCATATCCTCACCAGTTTCCATATCACACTTTTTAGTACACTCTAACCTGAATTATTCATAAAAAATGACAAGTTGAGCTATAACATATTTAGCA
>CAZVCD010000420.1:0-1836 GCA_964625675.1 uncultured Victivallales bacterium
ATAACGCACTAGACATCTGAAACAGGCTTGGAGTTATGATAGCCAATCCTATTTGTTGAGAGAAGGCAATCAAAACAATTAAAAATAAATTTACATTCTGTCTATTTTGTTCCACTTTTTAACTCTTGTTCTTTTTCTTTAGTTATATCTCTATTTATAGAGATTGTAAACACTCTATTAAATTCGTCTTTTTTTGTAACTGTGACCTCATTAATCCATTTAATTCCACCATTGATTCTGTCATAAATTCTAAAAACCCCATTGATCCCATTCTGATTATCGTGCATATCAAAAACTCTTTCTCTATCGTCTTTATGTACTAATTCTCGCCACAAATCCCAATTATTGTTACAGATGTCCATATCAACGCCCCAAATATCAAGTCGCTTTTGATTAATTATAAAAAACGGCTTATCAGTTACCATATTCCAATCTCTAATAATAACTCCGTCGGGGAAATAATTTTGAAAATAATAGAGAATACGTTTTTGATAATTAAGTGTTTCCTTTAATTTTTCTTCCATTTCTTTTTCTTTTGTAATATTTTTGATTGTACAAAGCATTCCTTCCAGTGTGCCGTCATTTTTTTTAATAGGTACCTTGGTTATTAATCCCCACTTTTTTTTGCGTGTGCCAGGAATGTGTTGTTGTATGTTTATATAGTCTTTTTGTTCTCTAATAACTATATTATCTGTTTTAGAATTAATTTTTGCTTCTATATCCGGCATAAAAAAATTATCATTCAATCCTTCGACATTTAGGCTTGTTGGTTGCCCTACCGTTTCAAGGAAAGCATTGTTTGCAAGTACATATTTATTGTCAATATCTTTGATATAAAATGCCGAGTCCATTGAGCTTAAGAGAGAAGATATAATATAATTTGCCTTTTCCAACTCTTTTCTCTGATTTTTAATGCCTGCAATAAAACTATGTTCTTGCTTGTTCAAGTCTTGGTCACTTAAGCTGCCAACGTTCTTGAAAGATTTAATATTACTAGCTAATCTATCTCCTGTATTCACTGGTAAGTTTGAAATTTTATCAAGCGATAATTTCATTATTTCTGCCAAGCTTCTAATACTTGATTCTGATGGCGAATGTGTACCTCTCTCCCAGCGTCCTAATGTTGATATGTTGACACCACAGGCACTGGATAGATCTGTTAAAGACCACCGTAACTGTTTTCTGTACGATCTGAATTGTTCATTTTTAAAAATCATAGTCCAGTAATAGAATAATTTTGCATTGATAATCAAGCTAAAACATGTAGAGAGGGGCGAGGTTGACCAAAAGGTAAAGTTGTTGTTTGCTATTTGGCTTACTTTCGAGTTTGCGCTAAGAAATGGGCATATTGCACAATAAATTTGTTTGTTTATTCTATTTGATTCTTTTCTCTTGACCCTGTAGAAAATACCTGTACGCTTCTTCTTATCGAAAAAACAAGATGAAACAGGAAATAATTATTGATCTGGTACAATAAAAAAAGGTGCAACAATCAAAAATGGAGGAAGTAGTATGTCAACTTGCCAAACCCCTGTAAAAGCTTATCGCATATTTGAGGAGTTAACTAAAGAAAATATAATAAGCGGCGATTTTGGATCAACTTACGTTGGAGCTTTTGAAAGTCGTGAAGCTTTTGCACGTAAAAGGCTGGACGGTATCATCCCTGATGATTCATCCGTTTTGAAGCATTATATTAATTACAACTTATATGCTAAGGATATATTTCCGTATGAGTATGTTTTTGTAGACGGGCATGTCTTCGAAAAATACACCTATTTATAGTAACAGTCGTTTTTTTATCAGGTTTTTAATTCAGAAGGAGTCAGAACTAGAATT
>CAZVCD010000421.1:0-1818 GCA_964625675.1 uncultured Victivallales bacterium
CCTATGTCCGCAAAAGATATAACACCTATCCTAAAGAAAAACTGCTAAATTATTTACTTCAAGGGGTAGTGGAAGCGAAGTTGTCATAAGAAGCAAGGTAGATGGAGTAGCGGGCACATTCGTGTTGATTTTTGCGGTTTTGACTTACAGTTCATGTCATGTCAGCGCAAATTAGAAATGTCCTATTTTTAAAGAAATAGAGATGTCCTGTTAGTAGCACTGATAACTGAAGTGCATCTGAAATGTTAAACAATCACCGGAGGTATTTTGATCTTTAATATTGGACATTCAATTTACTTTAAATGATAGACAATAATAAACAAAAGTTTTCACTTAAGGCGTAAGATTTAAAATATTTCGCATTACCGACCAGCGTTTTGGCTGGTGTTGTGGTTCTTTTTTCCCTAGAATCCAATAATCATGATATTTACTTAGTAAACCGTTTGTTTTGAGCATATCAAGCCAGACGTTTAAGAGCAGTCGGAATGATTCTCCACCATCCGTTGCAATAGGATAAGCAATAGGACGCTTCAGAGAGCGTCCTTTATAGGTTATTATTGCAACGTCGTAATAAGGATACATTAACGTCCATGCATAGGCTTCTGTGTCTTGTGTTGCCAAAGCATCTGCTATGTTTTCTTTGAAAAAAACATTTAAGTCATTAATTTCGATAACCTCTGCATTTGAAAATACTTCACGAATTAATGGAATGAGAGCATGGCCTTTTATAACTGCAATTTTAAGATTTCTTATGTTTTTTACATTTTTTACTGTACTAAATTCAGCTTTCCTATAATCTTTTACTACAAACGCATTTCTTTGTGTCATATGCGAGGAAGTATACATCATTCTAGACATTCTTTCCTGTGTTATATACACGGGTGACATAATTATATCACAAATTCTGTTATTCAACATCTTTGTCATTGAGTCAGTTTGAATTGGAATAAATTCAATATTTGGACAATTCATAAATATTGCTAGTTCGTATGCCATTTGAATATCATACCCCACAAGATTGCCATTTTTATTAAAATAATTATATGGCATGGAATTTGTATTGTAGCCGACACGCAATACTTTTCTTTCTTTGATTTGTTCTAAAGTATCTTTCTTTCCGCTAATAGGAGCATTTGTCGCTAGCAGGTGTTTAGGTATTTCAGTATAAACTTTTGTTGAAATAACATCAGAATAATTTTCACCTTTATAAGTTTTTGGCAAAACCATGCTTTGAAGAAGCTTGTCTCCTTCATATAAATCAGAAAATACACTGCTGAAAAAAAATCTCAAACCAAACAGCATGACTATAAAAATAATGGCAATTAGTGCAACAGATTTTAAAAGCTTCCATATCTGCAGCTTAAAAAAGTTTGTATATAAGCTTATGCATATTACAGTGCATGAAAATAGTCCCATTACGTCTAACATAAGAGCAAATTTACGTAAAACCTGGCTTGAAGCTAAATAAAGGCTGAATGCATCACTGGGTAAACGTAAAAGTTTTAAAAGGAAAGGAATTGCTAAATATGGAGAACCGAACAGTGAAAAAAGACCAACTGAACCAAGCTTAATTTGATCTAAAATCGTTAAATGATGATCATATAACCAGGCAATAAAAAGTATAAAAAACATTATTGAAAGCTTCCCTATTCCGGGAAAGGTATAATAAATAGGAATTAGTAATTTAGTTTGAGTATCAACTTGATCATTGTGATTATTATATTTAGTATAGATATTTTTTATGCTTTCTACGATATAGGGAAGAGAAATAAATAAATTCCCTGTTACTAAAGTAAAAATAAGAACACCTTTTGTTTC
>CAZVCD010000422.1:0-1806 GCA_964625675.1 uncultured Victivallales bacterium
AACGCTTGAATAACATTAGATTTCATCAAACACTTTTCGTGGGGCATCTAATTAATAGTATATCTAAAATTACTATTAATTATATAAAATGATTCATTCGATAAATAGTTTTTCTTTCGTTGTTTTTAATTTCCTTCTGAAATATGACAGACAATACCCCTAAGCCATGATTAGGCACAAAAAGCCGAAAAAATGCTAGGAAACTATAATTTTAATATAATATAATATATTATGATACAATTTAATATATTTTTATTGTTTTTATAGAGGCGGTGATTTAACCCTGTCCCTGGAGAAATAAGAATTAAATTAATCGTTCCCGAGTAAGGCAATGATCGATCGTGCTACACCATGTTACACGTAAAAATGACGTAAATTTGACGTAATAAAGTGCAACATAGACGCAAATCTAACGTAAGAAATATGCAATATTCATCTTCATGCGGAGCATAAGAGTATTGCGTCTCTTTCTTAAACAAGAAAGGGGAACATTTAAAACATTTTTTATACAAATAAAGTTTGTGTATCTAAGTAAATAACTGGGTACAATTACAATAAAATAATTTAGGTTTTTTTAACTAAATAATATAAGAAATTAAACAATTTGAAAGACTAAAATAAGAAGAATAAAAGGCTCAAAAAAATATGTTTAAAATTCACCTCTTACTTTAAGAGACCTCAAAGTAAGAGACGCAATATACTTATGCTCTGCATGAAGATAAATAATGCGTGTAATATGCGTCTAAACTGCATATAAAATGCGTGTAATATGCACTTAAAATGCGTTTGATTTACACCTTGTACGTAATTTTACGTTATATTTCTGTATCAGTATTAATATTTTTATTTAGTTTATCCAGTTCAGATTGGAGGCGACTTATTGCCGCTTCTTTTTCTTTAATTGTCTGCTGCTGATTCTCTGATAATTTATTACTTGATTCTTTGATTTCTTTTATCAGATCTGAATAAGATTTTTTTGTGTCGGTTAACTGATCTCTTAATAAATTAACTTCCTTTTGATGATTGGAAGTTAAATATGTAGTTTTAGCTTTATTATTGGCTGCTATATCTGTAATTTTAGCTTTATGATTGTCTAACAGTTCAGATTTATAGCCTGTAAAAATCACCTGGACAATAACACTCAGAACAATGATAAGAATGATAAAACCGATAGAGAGCCATAACCAGGCACAAGATTTTTTATTAATAAGCTGTTCTATTTGTTTATCTTTATCTTTTATATGTTCATCTTTTGCTTTTAATTGCTCGTCTTTTGCTTTTAATTGCTCTATTTGAGCTTGGATTGCTTCGGAATTATAAGCTAGTTGCATAGCTTCTTTTTTGTGTTTAACATCTTCATTGATACTCGCATGGTCATCATTAATTAGAGGATAATAGTCCTCTAAAAAAAGCTTTTTAATGTGTGTTTTACCTTTAACTTTTTTTATATTGCTTGTGTTAGATTTGTGCTCAGATACAAACCTTCTTATCGTAACTTCACTTTTTCCTGTAAGAAATGAAGCTTCACTTGAGGTAATCCATTCTTTATTCATGATCGTAACACCTTAGTAGCATATGAGTATTATGTGAGTATCATTATTTTAAGGTTATTCTTATGTAGAATCAATAGAGGTATAAATATTTACTAACAGAAAAGTTGAAAATTCCCAGGGGCCAAGGGTGTCCCCCTGTTTTTTTTGATAAAAAGGGGAGTAATTATGCGTAGCATTTTGTTGATTATTATTATAAACCTAAGTCCTGGTGATCGCAGCTGTAACGTCGCATAAGAGCAAGTATGTTAAATAT
>CAZVCD010000423.1:0-1773 GCA_964625675.1 uncultured Victivallales bacterium
ATCATTCGGAATCGGAGTTTCTATTTTTAGTTGTTTTTTTGTATCAGGATGTATGAAACTTAACGATTTTGCATGCAGGGCCTGCCTGTCAAGCATTAATATTCGTCTATCTTCTTCTGATAGTTTGCCGTCAATAAACCGTAGATATAGTGTGTCATCCAAACCGTAAATTTTATCACCTACAACAGGATACCCTAATGAACAAAGTGTTGCTCTAATCTGATGCAGACGGCCGGTTGATGGTGAAACCTTAACAAGACTCAAATCGTTCGTATGCTTTATTAATTCAAAACTTGTTTCAGCTTTTTCAAGGTCAGCACTATTATAAATATTGGGATTTTTATTATAATCTCTTTCTATAATAAACTTTCTCTTTTTTCTGACGGGGCTTTTATCGTCGCCAATTAAATAACCTCCAGCCTTAAGTTTTTCTGGAAAAACCCCATGTACAACTACAATGTACTCTTTGGATATTTGCCTAGTCATAAACAAATTTGATAAATATTTTGCTGTTTCCTTATTTTTTGCAAAAAAAACAATACCGGAAGTTTCGCGATCCAGTCTATTAATAAGATAAATTTTACTACTTCGCTCTTTTGAAAGTTTAGAGAAAAGAGTATTTTTAAAATATATTCCGGCTGGATGACAAGGCAGATTTGCAGGTTTATTTACTGCAAGCATTACTTCATCTTCATAAACAATGCTATAATCAAAATCAACCTCCGGTTCTTCATGATCTTCTGCATTATATTCAACAGCATCACCTGTTCTTAGTACTTTAGAAGCTCTGCAACATTTCCCATTAACCGTGACTAAACCTTTTTTAATAATTTCCTGCCATTGATTACGGGAATGATATGTAAACCGTTCAGTCAGCCATTTATCAAACCTTGAACTATCATCTTTTTTCTCGACAATAGTTACTAATTTTCTCTCAGATAAATTTTTCTGTTCCATTATATACCGGAGGTATTTTTGTTTTTGGTTTATTTTTGTGATTTTTACACTTAATTATTTTTATTGTTTTTCGAAAACCATTTCGCTTTGGGTACAAACTTCACTTTTTTATAAATAAATATAGAGAATACTCTTTACACATAAGAAATATTATAGTAAACTATCATATATTCAAGCTGGCTTGGCATTTTGAATTTTATATGTAATTTTTCATTCGAGTTTTTCTAAACCTTAAACATAATTCAGGAGTACTAATATGGGGTTCTACATTTTTATCGTTATCATCTGTCTTTTCTTTCTATTCTTTGGGTATGGCGGAAATAACAAAATCTTCAATGAATTGAAGAGGCAAAATGGATATATAATGGCTCTTGAAACAGACAAAGATGAGCTGGAAGAGAAAATTGAAAAACTAAAAAACAAACAAGTTGAAGCACAAAAAGATATAGAACTACTGGGACATCACTACATTGCCGATAGTATTAAATGGATTGCTCATCATTCAAAAGATATTGAAGATGCTGAGAAAAAAGTTAATGTCCTATATGCTTTCTGTGAAAAACACGGCACGACTTTTGCAAAAGAACAAAAGTATAAATTCCGTTTTGACCTGCAGCACGAAATTAATGAAAACGCTTAAGAAGCCCAGTTTTTAGTGGAACATCTAATTAGAATAATTTGACCACCAGTCTTCGCTCTACGAGCTACGCCGTGGCAGGCCAATTTCACTAATTACTTTAGGTAGCGTTATTATGAAACATCTTTGTAAGTATAGTCGCTGTGATATAAAAAAAGATATTGAACATTTAAAAGAGC
>CAZVCD010000424.1:0-1772 GCA_964625675.1 uncultured Victivallales bacterium
GATTTACTTTTTAACTTCTTAATAATCAACATAATCCGTGGTTTCAAGCAGAAGTGAAAAGACAAAAACAAGATTTATCTTGAATTGAATAACAATTTTTTTTAAATAAAACCTCTCATTTTAGCCAAAAGTATTCCCAAATATTCATGAATTGCGCTGTTTGCTTTTTGAAATCCGCCTGCCGAAGGCAATTCCAGTGTCCCGGTATTATTTCCCTTAACCAGATAATCTGTCGGAGCTGGAATAGGATTCATATCTTGTTTTTTGAAAAGCATCATTGCTCTTTTCATATGGGCTGCAGATGTAACTAATACAAACGGTTCACTTTTTACTATTTCTTTTATAAGCAGCGCCTCTTCATGCGTATCTCTAGGCAATTTTTCCAAAACAATGTCATCTTTCGGTACCCCTAAAGATATGGCTACATCTGCCATTCCTTCGGCATTAGATTTTTTACTTTTTCCACCATATCCAGAAAAAATCAATACACTGTCGGGATTTAGCCTATATATTGTTATTCCTTCAATCAGCCTAATCAAAGAAGGCCTGCTTAAGCGGCTTGAGACGGGAAGTTTAATATCAGAACTGTAACCTCCACCTAGAACAACTACATATTTTACTGGAATATCAGACCTTACATATTTGGGATAAGACTGTTCAAGAGGCAGTATAAGCAGGTTGATAATGCTATTGTAACTGAAAAATATGACGAGAAAAATTCCAAGACTTACAACAATCTTTCCAGTTTTTTGTTTTTTTGTAAACCACAGAAAGAAGAGTCCGGCCAGAAGAATTAATACAATCATTGGTAGAGGCAGTAAAAAAGGTGCAGCAATTTTTTTAATAATAAAAAAAGACATATATTAATCAGCTCCATCTTTTGAGCTATAGTATCGCTTTAACCAAACGCATAATCCGTCAAGGCCTGGAAACAGCATACGTTCATTAATATTTGCTTGGTCCAAATTATCTCTTATTTCCCATTTCAGATCAGAAGAAATAATAATTTTACGATATAAGTCACCTTCTTTATCATGCTCATCCAGCCATTTATTAAGCAATGCGGAAGAAGAGGACATCAATGAAAAAAGGGCATATTGATTTACAATCCTTGAGTCTAAAGATGGAGGTTCAAGAAACATGAGGAAAGTACCGTATTTCTTATCAAGTCTATCAAGATCCATAAGGTCATTAATTGCATGTTGTAATTGCTTTACAGTAAATTTAAACCCCCCGTCATTCATAACATCCTTGAGCTCTTCAGGAATATACTCTCTAATTTTTTGATAATTCAAACACCAAATAACGCCGTCTTCTTTAGATTTAGACGTATCATCTGTCGCGAAATGTAAGGCAACATACGGAGAATATGTCCAGTCTAATAATCGTGTTGGTAAACCATGGTGTTGTGCGAGAGATAACCATAGCCATTCTGAATCCCAGTCAAGTTTTTTAATATCGGCATATTTTTTAAAATTTCTTAAAATGGCTGGTTCGATACGCTGATAGGGCCCGCCAATTCGCATTAGGCTTGTTTTAATCTCTTTGAAGTTTTGGGATAATCCTCTATACGCAAACGGCGAACGAAAACGGCCGGGGGCGGTAAGTCCAGCTTCATAATCAAATAAACATTTTTGTAACTCAGGCCAATCACGTGGTTTTATTTCGATCATTGGTTGTTTTACTCCTCAGTTTCTTTAGTAATAGTCAGAGATCTTCTGGATAAAAAAACAAAGATAAGATTTATCTTGATATTATTCATTTATTAGTTT
>CAZVCD010000425.1:0-1761 GCA_964625675.1 uncultured Victivallales bacterium
TCGTTATCGTAATGCGGAAGAAACAGTTTATTTAATTTATTCTAATGAGATTCTTAAATATGTTGGAGAATATTCATATAACCTTGAAGTGCGCTGTCTTAAAAAGAACTATTTTTATCATCATAAATATCTAGAAATTGAAAGTGAGCTTAAACCTAAAAATGAGGTCACTTTATGGCTAGCAGTAGCCCCATATATAAGAACAAATAAAATAAACCAACTCAATATAAGCAAATCACTAGAACATAGAATAATTAGAGAATTTAGTCCTACATGGAATAAAAGAAACAACGCAAAGGACTTCTCTTCCTGGCGTAATAAGCACTGTACAAAAGTTAGCAAATTATTGAATAATTAACAGTTCATTTTTAAGGTGTAGGGACTTTATTTTATGGAAAGGCTTTTATAAAATGCAAATAAATTTACCAGAAGTTGCATCAACATTAGAAAAACTGTTGCAGATAGAGAGTGAGTTTGATAAAAAAAAAGAAAAAATTTCTGTGTGGGTAGACATTCATAAAAAGGAACTATCAGATAATAAATTTCTATTGAAAAATAAATCAGATAAAAATGATATTAAAGTTCTCAACATATTTCTTCACAATCTTCTTGTAAGGGCTATAAAAGGTGAAGCTGGCAATAAAATATATACCGAATTAGAAAAATCAATAAAATCAATTAACGATCTGAACGATGACAATTATTATCAAATTCTAAAGAAATCAGGTTATAGATGGAAAAATGATGGAGTGCAGGTAATTAAAGATGTTGTCATATATTTTAAGGAAAAGCTGAGTTGGAATTGGGACACATATCTTAAAGAAGCGAATAAATACAAAGATGAAAACTTTCCGAGTGATGAAATTCTGAAAATTAAAAATATTGGGTATAAGCTCAGAGATTTGGCTTTATCTAATTTTAATTCCAATTATGCTGCTTTTGACCTTCATGTAACTCGAGTAGTGACAAGAATTGGTTGGCTAAACTTAGGATATGATTTATTAAATGATAATTTTGAAATGGGTAACAACCCTTCTAATCCAAAAAACTATTTATTTCTACATCGTCTTTTTATCAAATTATCTGAAATGCCCGGAGTAAAGTTTACTCCAGTTGATTTAGATCGAATTTTTTGGCATTTAGGAAGGTCCTTATGTGGAAATTTAACAAACTGTAGAGAATGCCCTATTAGCAATAATTGCCTTACAGGAAAAGCCAGATATTAGGTGATTTTTTTATCTATGATTCGTTTAATTTAATTGCTGTTGCTCGTTGCAAAACCTCATACCCTCTTCTCTTTTCTTAGGAGTTGAGGGGTTTAATTTTTCTTAATCATAGCTTTATATTTGAATCTGCCAGGACCTCATCCACTTTATTGCCTGTAGATTTTGAGTCAATAAGTTTTTTCAGGTCATTGGTAATTTCTGCCTGTTTTTTTATTTTTTCATTCAGGTCATTCTGGTTTTTAATCAGAGCTTCATTTTGTTTGATAAGCGCATTCATTTTCTGAGCTGACTTATTAATATCTTCAGCACCCTTGCTTATCATTTTGGCATAAGCCTGATTGTTTTTACTGACAGCATTTTTGTAGTCAATAATTCTCTTTTCCATTTCTACATATAAAGGTTTTATATTTGCCGTATTGGAAGCCTGGGGGTTAATCAAAGTAGAACCGTCTGAAAGCTTTATCGGCGGATTTGGCCGTGTATTCCATGATGAAGAATTAGCCAGCCGGTATAGTTCATTTTTCTCATACATTAT
>CAZVCD010000426.1:0-1758 GCA_964625675.1 uncultured Victivallales bacterium
CCGACGTGGTGTCATATCGGATGATATGACGATTCCTGGCCCCGCTACCATTTTTATATTCTAAGGTTTCTCCATGTATTACTGCTATATATTACTACTATCCAATAATCAGCTCTATACAGGTTTTACGAATGACGTTAAACGCCGTATACATGAACATAAATCTGGAAAAGTTAAGTTTACATCTCAAAGACTTCCTGTAAAGTTAATACACTATGAAGCATATATGTTAAAATCAGATGCTATGCGCAGGGAAAAATATTTGAAAACAACAGAAGGTAAGTATTTCCTTCACCAACAAATTAGAGATTATCTTAACAGCCTTGAAGTAAGTACTTAGGTTCGCCACGTCATCCGACGTGGTGTCATATCGGATGATATGACGATTCCTGGCCCCGCTACCATTTTTCTTTCCAGGGCAAATACTTTTATAAGACGTTTTGTCTCTTTTTGTCTCTGTAGGCTTTTGTTATCATTATAATTGCTGGGATGAAAAGAAAAAACAGTATTCCAACTAACAGCATTGAATCGAATGATAATAAGGTCATACCGCTTCCAGAAGGTAGAATGAATCCTGCAGCAATACCTAGCAGACAGCTTATTGCACCTATTACATATAATGTTATGCTTACCCATTTTGGGCCGATTGTGTATTCAACCTCTTTAATCCAATGATGTTGTAAACGCAGTTTAATTGCAGAAATAAAGAAAATGACATAAGCAATTAAGGCAAGCTGGGCCGTTAAAGCACTTAAAAGCCAATATGCTGATTTTACACTCGGCATCCAGATATAAACTAAACATATAACAGTAAATACTATAGCCTGGAATAGAAGTGCATTCTGGGGAATATTATATTTGTTTTCCACTGATAAAAATTTAGGCATAAAACCGTCATCAGCTGTTTTTTTAAGATATCTTGCAAGTCCTAAGCTCCATGCTGCCGCTCCGGCAAAGGCACCAATAAATAGAGAAAGGGCTATTATCTCATCCATAAAGGTTATATTAAATGCTTTGAAAAAAATATCAAAACATTGCATCAAACCTGCTCTGGAATCTATTTGACCGGCAGGAACCACAATGTCAATAGCCAAGTTTGCAAGTATCAAAGAAATAGGTATTATCAGGACTGTTATAAATAATGCTCTTGGAAAGTTTTTTTTGGGATTTTTGACTGCTCCGGCATGTGATGATGCCATCTCTATTCCCATTAGACTAAAAAGTACGATGACCATGAGGCCTACAATATCTCCATGAGAAAATGATGAAGATATACTTGTATTCAAAGCAATTTCATTGCCTGAACAAATCCATATTAATGCAAGTGTAATAACAAGAAGCATAGGTATCAATTTTCCAAAAACCGCACCAAATATGCTAAAAGCACTAACAATTTTCATTCCAAAACAATTAACAAGAGTTGCCAGCCAGAAAACAGACAGCGAAACTACCATTACATACCATACATTGTCTGAAAGAACCAGCGGATTGTTTTTAAACATAAAACTGCCGCTATAAGCGAGTTGTGTAGCTGCAAAAGCAGTTATTGATGGAAACCAAACAAGGTTATAAACCCATTGCATCCACACAACAAAGAAGCTTGCGTATTTGCCGAAGCTTGTTTCAACCCAACACGAAATCCCTCCTGTTAGCGGCCATTTAGTAGTTAATTCAGCTGTAGCTACCGCACATGGTAGAAACATAAACAGTGTTCCGCCTATGTAGAAAATAACGATTGCCATTCCTGCAGGAGCTGTG
>CAZVCD010000427.1:0-1734 GCA_964625675.1 uncultured Victivallales bacterium
GACACCCACTTTTGTTCCCCTCTTGGGAGGGGATTAAGGGGTGGGTTCTTCTCTTTCCCAAAAAACTCTAATCAAACTGAATGTCATGCAAATGATGATAGCGACCATCAGGTATAGCCATTAATTCTTCATGTGTTCCATGTTCAATGATTTGGCCCTTGTCCATGACAAGGATTGTATCTGCGTGTTTTATTGTGCTAAGTCTGTGCGCTATGGCAAAAACAGTTCTGTTTTCCATTAAGTTAGTCAAAGCATCCTGAACAAGTTTTTCCGTAACAGTATCCAAAGCACTGGTTGCCTCGTCTAGTATAAGAATAGGAGGGTTTCTTAGTATGGCACGGGCGATTGCAATTCTTTGTTTTTCGCCGCCGCTAAGCTTAAATCCTTTCTCTCCTACAACTGTATCATAACCTTCTGCATGGTTTCCGCCAACAATGAAACGATGAGCGTTGGCTTGTTTTGCTGCATTGACTATTTCTTCCTGAGTTACATCTCCCATAGCACCATAAGCGATATTATCACTAATTGTCTCATTAAATAGAATTGCATTTTGTGTGACAATCCCGATCAAGTTACGTAAATCGTGAATTTTTAAATCTTTAACATCAATTCCATCAATAGTAACTTTACCCGAAGAAGCATCATAAAATCTTGCAAGTAAATTAGCGATAGTAGTTTTGCCAGAACCAGTTTCTCCCACAACAGCGACCATCTTACCTTTTCCCAGAGTAAAACTAACATCATCTAAAATCATATTTTCTTGATCATTATAGGAAAAAGAAACATTTTTAAGTGCTATTTCTTTTTTAAATTCAGGAATTGCCTTTGGATTTTCAATTTCCTTAAGGCTGGTATCCGTATCTATTATATCAAAATATCTGTCAGCCGCAGCCATGCATTGGTTTAATGTGTTGTTAACTCTGGCTAACTGCTTCAATGGTTGATATGCCAGCAGTGCAGGAACAATTAAAATGATAATATTGCTCAACAAAATATTAGAAGTAAATGCATATACAAAGAAAACGGCAATAGCTGCAACACCCATAAACTCTGTCAATGGGCTCATCAAAAGTGAGGCTTTCATTGCCCTGATAAGAGAACCGAAAAATACTGAGTTAACTTTACTAAAGGTATTGTATTCCTTTTTTTCTGTATAATAAGCTTTTACTAATATTATTCCGGAAAAAACTTCATGCATTCGGGATATAACTTCGGCAATCCGCTGATTGGATACTGTATAGACTCCCCGAACTTTTTTCCCTATCACAACAAGTGGAACAAGAATTAAAACTCCTGCAGCCAACATTGTGCCAAGCAAAACAAAGTTGTTATTTGTTACACTGACGAAAATTATAAATCCAACACAGCCTGCAATCTGAAAGGGGCAACTTGTTAAGTCAGCAATACTACTGGACACACCGGACTGAATCTGATCTGTATCCTGAATACAGCGACTTATCAGCTGTCCAACATCAGCTTTTCCATAAAAAACTAAAGACTGGTCAAGTAGACGTTTAAAAATACGGTTACGCATATCTGCAACAACTCTAGTTCCAACCCACTGCATACAATAACTATTGATATATGTTGCTAGATTTTTACAGAACCATACAAAAATAAAACTGCCAATAAAAAGGATGCAGCCAAGTAGGGTCATTTGCCCTTTACTGTTCTCAAGATTAATTCCAACACTACGTGCGATAGTAACAATAGAGTCCAGTTGGCCACTCATGC
>CAZVCD010000428.1:0-1733 GCA_964625675.1 uncultured Victivallales bacterium
AAAAGCATAAAGCACTACCTACAAACATGATACATATCATTAAGTAGACACTATTTAGACTCACCTTTTGTCTCTACATTGCCAGTCGTTTCTTTTGTGATAAGAACCCCCTTGCCCCATTTTCCTATCTTTTCCGGTCAAAAGTTATCCTTGGATCAACTAGTACATACATTATATCCGCTACAAAAATACCTATTAAGGTTAAAACCCCTGCAAAACAGAACAATGCCATGAGCAGTGGAATATCTCTGCTGCTAAGAGCTAGCATTGATAAATCCCCCATTCCCGGAATACTAAACACATATTCTATTATTATACTGCCCATAATCAAACCTGGGATTAACCCGGCAAACAACGTAATAAGAATAATAACAGCATTTCGTAAAGCATGTTTAAAGATAACAACATGCTCCGGCAAACCTTTTGCTCTGGCTGTCCGAATATAGTCTTTTCGAACTACCTCCAGCATACTTGATCTCGCAAAACGCGATAATCCTGCAATTCCGGCATAAGACAGACATATAACAGGTAAAACATAGTAAGACGCTGATTTCAATAAAATAGACCACGTGCTCAAACCATTAATATCTCCACCACTAATACCTTTTAGCGGAAAAATTGGAAGACAGCCTCCATCACACAATGTTACCTGCAGAAGCAGTGCTACCCAAAAAACAGGAAGAGAGTATAAGAGGAATAATATTATCGTAATAACAGAATCAACTTTGGAATTAATAGAAACCGCCGAGTATATCCCAATCGGAATTGCCAGAATATAAGTAATCAATACAGCCCAAAAATTAATAGTTAATGTAACAGGCAAACGCTCCATTATTAACGGAACCACCGCTCTCCCTTTATCTACTGCAACAGAAACACCAAAATCACCCCTAAATAAAACACCTTTTAACCATAAAAAAAATCCTACATAGATAGGTTTATCCAAATGCAGACGTTCCCTAACACTGTTATTTTTCATCAATTCATTTTTCCCCGCAGAAAAACCATCTGTCATGGCACTGTTTTCACCTAAAAATGAGCTTTTAGAAGGATCTCCAGGTGAAAGCCTAAGCAGGGCATAACTAATTACCATTATCATAAATAATGTAAAAAGAGCCAGTAATAATCTTTTTAATAAATATACTAACATTCAAGGTAAACCTTCCCAGTTATTCAACAGCCTGTCCCGTTGGCTAACCGGGAGGACTTGTTTTTTATCATTTTACTTTTGATAAATAGTTATCTTTGGATATAACAGATAAAATTCTATTCTATTAAATTAGAATATATTTTAAGAAGTTATGGTCGATAATAGTATGATTTTATATTAAGAAATATATTATAGTTATGCTCAAGACAAAATTGTTTTCAGTAAATAATAAAAACATAGAGAGTAAAAATCTTGCAAACTAACCAAAAACAAAAATACCTTCGGTATACTCTAAGTCAAGTTTTATTGTATCAGTTGCTTTATAATTTTATATAAATTCTACTATACTCAACACTTTTTTATGTTTTTTTACATATTAACAGATTAAACCAATAACAGCAGAGAACATCATGAATTTAGACGATTCTCAGACAGGGGGGTTTTATGATGAAATGGTGACTCATGATGGCAAAATCTGCCCAGCATACGAGTCAGTGTTCAAACAGTTTAAGCAACTCCTCTCCATACAGGAAATTCAACAAAAACAACAGGCGGCTGAAAAAGCATTCATATGAAGTAGTAT
>CAZVCD010000429.1:0-1726 GCA_964625675.1 uncultured Victivallales bacterium
AGAATAATAAGTTTTATTAAAAAATTTAAGTATGATAGTAATTTTGATTTTAACTTTGAAATAACGCTAACATCTCAACAGCACTAAAGCAAATAACCCCCAAAAATAGGGGGTTATGATTAATATTTGTTAAGGGTTAAATTAAAGATCAAATCCCAATTCATTTTCTCTTTTTAACTTCTCTTTTTGAGAAGGAATATTCATCTCTTTGTTCCAAAAAAACTTTTCAAATAAATCTGTATTTCCCCCTCTGAAATTGAATTACTCATTTTAACCCAAGGATCTTTTTTCTCTGATGTAGGGGTTTCCAAGAAGGAGCGATCAATATCAAGAGCTGCCGTTCTTTCAGTTAAACTCAAAGCCTGTTGATAAAGCAGTTCTTTGTCAGGAATATGTATTCTACATTCATGTGTTCCTCTTGTCGAGGCCACATAAATGGCGTCTTTGTTTATTTTTTCAGCCGTTATTACAACATATTTAGACTTAGATCCCTTTTTTTATGAGAGGTTGAAACATAGCCATATTGAAGTGGTATTTTTTAATTCCTTCTGTCCAAAAGATACTTTATACCAATTGGTCGAAGACGAAGGGATGTAGAAAATAAAATTTATATAGTGGCTACCCCAGGAAAGAGGTACCCTAAAGTCACAGTGGTCAGCATGCACCCCAGGATGATGAATCCAGGTCCAATTGGATGTATGACCATCATGGTTATAACCTATCCACATATCATTAGGAATTTTCTTAAATATCCATTTCATTCCTCCGTTACTAGAATTTTTTTTGGCTTCCACACAATTAATTTGAACTTGATCAGGGTTTTCGAATACTGTCATGGGTGAATCATTGCCACTTCGGGAAGGAAGAGTAGGTAGTTGTAGTTAACTAGCACCTAAGGTTGATATAAAAGCAAATAACATATTGGCAATGATAGAACAAGTAGCTATTTTCTTTTTCATAATTAATATCCTTTCATTAAATAATTGTAATTGATCAGAAACAAGATAAAAACTAATCTTGAGTAGCTTTACTTATAGCCACATATAGAATAAATGTAAATTTTTTAAGAAAAAAAGAATTCATTGTCACGTTACTAGTTGTGGATTTCCCATATGTAAGAATTGTTATTGATTTTATTCATCAAACTATATAATTTAATTGTCCGTTTATATAACAGTATAATCAACACAAAAAGGTATGTTTTATATATAATTATGTGCTCAACTTACCTTGTCATGGGCTAATCTTTTCCAAACTATTGATTGTAGGTTCAATACCTAATTGCTGTAACTTCATAGCTTTTCCCAAAACTGATCCTGAGGGCAGCTTTACTATAAACTCGTCAATGATTTTTTTATTTAGTACCTCAACAAGCAGTAAATGCCTTGCTACATCAAAAACTGGTGCAGTCCGGCACTTCCAGATTGATAAAGCTATAATTGTTAATTTAACTCCTTTCTGTTTGCTTTTATTAAGTAGCATTATTCGTGCCAAATATTGTCGAACAAATATTTAATGTGTGTATATATGACTTGACTATTTGATTGTTATAAATATTTATCACTCTATGTATAGATTGAATTTGAATAGCAAATGCAACTTAATGCAATATCTACATTACTAATTTTGCTACCCTACTGATAATTTTATATCAACTTTCGGGAGTAGGTATTTACAAGCAGATATTTAAAGCCAAATTGGTATTTTTGCCTTATCATCTTTTAAG
>CAZVCD010000430.1:0-1711 GCA_964625675.1 uncultured Victivallales bacterium
CTTGGTCTTGTCTTTTCACTTCTGTTTGAAATCATGATTATGTTGATTATTAAAAAGTTAAAAAGCAAATTCCTTTACACTAGACAAATTTTAAATTAGAAAGTTATTTTTTACAAAACCTATGTGTAGCGGTCTCTCAAGGGCTTGAAGGTTAGGGTTAAAAAAAGGCCGGTTTCCCGGCCTTTAGTATATACAAATCTATTTATATTATTAAATCTTATTATTAAAATTCTGGCATGGGATGCTTTTCAATAAATTCTTTTACTTCACCCATAATTCTTGCAAGAACTTCCTCGTCTTTTCTGTTAGCAACAGCTTCATTAATCCATTTTGCTACAAATACCATATCGTCTTCTTTTAATCCGCGAGTGGTTACTGCAGGAGTACCTATTCTAATGCCGCTTGTAATAAAAGGTTTAGCAGGATCAAAAGGAATCATGTTTTTATTTACAGTAATTCCAGCCTTATCTAATGCGTTTTGAACAGCCTTCCCTGATGCTTCCTTTGGCTGTAGATCTACAAGCAACAAGTGGTTATCAGTTCCGCCTGAAACAATGCGAAAACCGCATTTTGTAAGTTCATCTGCCAAACGTGAAGCATTAGCAATAAGCTGTTTCTGATATTTTTTAAAACTATCAGACATAGCTTCATGAAAACATACAGCTTTAGCGGCGATAATGTGCATTAAAGGACCACCCTGTATTCCTGGAAAAACTTTTGAATTAACAGCTTTTATATATTCTTCTTTACATAAGATTAAACCGCCTCTTGGACCACGCAAAGATTTATGTGTTGTCGTTGTTACGACATCACTATAGGGTACAGGATTAGGATGCAGCCCTGCAGCGACTAAGCCTGCTATATGAGCCATATCAACCATTAGCTTAGAACCAGCTTTATCCGCGATCTCACGTAACCTTTTAAAGTCAATTACCCTTGAATAAGCACTTGCTCCGGCAACAATAAGGTGAGGCTTATTTTCAATAGCTAGTTTTTCCAGATTATCATAATCAATTGTTTCTGTTTCTCTTGTCACTCCATATGGAATAATATTATACATCATTCCGCTAAAATTTAATGGATGACCGTGAGTTAAGTGTCCACCATGTGCCAGATCCATAGCTAAAATAGTGTCCCCTGGATTAATTAGAGCAAAATAAGCAGCCATATTTGCCTGACTACCTGAGTGTGGCTGAACATTTGCCGCTTCTGCGTCAAAAATTTTACACGCTCTCTCAATTGCCAGTGATTCAACTTTGTCTACAATTTGACATCCACCATAATAACGCTTTTGAGGATATCCTTCAGCATATTTATTTGTTAAAATGCTTCCCTGAGCTGCCTGAACAGCCGTACTTGCAAAGTTTTCAGAAGCAATTAACTCAAGTCCATCTTCCTGTCTTTCGGCTTCTTCGTCAATATAACCGGCTATTTCTGGATCGGATGCGCGAATTGCAGCAATTTCATCATAAGAGTTCTCTTCAATTTTCTCAATACGTCTTAGGTGTCGTACATCTCCTGAAAACGGAGTACTAAGCCATGTTTTTATAATATTTATAGCTTTTTCAATATCAACATAGTCACCCGGCAATACTAAAACATTTGAACAATTATGTTCTCTGCTTATTTTTGCAGTAACTTCATTATATGCAACAGTCGCCCTAACATAGTTAAAACGATTCGCATTAATAGCCATTCCAACACCACTTCG
>CAZVCD010000431.1:0-1701 GCA_964625675.1 uncultured Victivallales bacterium
ATCCATCGTTCCAAATACTCCAAAAGCTGCTTCCTGTTAGCTTTCTGCTCATAAAACCGGAGTGATTTTGAAACAAGGCGTTTTAAGCTTTCCCTTGAAGGGCGCAGTTTACGCTGTGGCTTAAAAAAGTATCCCAGGAATGAAAATCCTTTATCAATTCTCCCAATAAAACGTTTTTTATCCGTGTGAACTTTAAGTTTCAGTTCTGAGACAATGGATTATAAAATTTTAAGAGATTTTTAAAGATCCCATATGCTTTCAGTCAAAATTACAAGATCATCCTGATAGAGCATGTTGAACAATTTTTTCTTTTTGCACAGTGTTTCCATTTCGCGATCCGGAGGAGACAGGGACACGGCACACAATAGAGCAGACAAAGCACAGCCTGCTACATTTCCACACCTGTATTATTCCTGTCCGGAACTTTCAGGTACTGCTGTACTATGCCAAGAAGATCTTCTTCTACTCTAAAATTGCTTAAAAGTCCCAAAATAATATCATAGTCAATTGAGCTATAAGAACGGGGTCGTTGTACTTTACTTGTTTGGTAATTAGGGTGTTATATATAAAAAATCCGTTATATGCGGCTTAGACAGCTAAAAATATACCAAAATCAAGTCTTTAAGCTTGTGGTTATATGTTTGTAGAAAACTTAAAGAATGAAAAACACATAGCAAACCATTCCACTTAATAGCTATTATGCTTTGCTCCATAGCTATAAATGAATTTAAACGTTATCTGAAGTGTCATTAATACTAAATTATTTCTCTTGCCAGTTACTGACATTTATGTTTATTAGACACATACATTGTATACAAATTGTATACAATAATTCATTTTTTGAGGCTAATCAATTTTGACTGGGGGTCAAATAGTTACTGTTAAAAACCATTATCTCTCAAAACTCATTATAGTAGTTATTATTAAGATTTAGTTTATGTAACTATTTATTGATACAATATCATAGGTTCAATTAATATTTAATTATTTGTTTTTACAACCCGTCCCATAAACGACCGTTTTTAAGATAGATTAAGAAAAAAAGAACCAGCTTCAAAATCAATCAAGACTGAGGGCCAAGATTGTTCCTCTACTTGCTCCCCTTCTCTTCTCAAAGTTTGTTGGCGGTTGACTGGAGGATTATGCTGATAGGCTACTGTCTTTGAAATAACTGTTTTCAAAACAATCAAAGCTATTGTAATTAAGCCTAATTTTTACAGAATTTTTATTTGTCTTTAGCTGCTTAAAGTATACATCAAAATCGATAGATTTTAAAACGCTATTAATTTCATTTGAACGAAGTCTTTTTTCTTCAAGAAGCTTTCTAACATCATTTTCTATACAATATTTCATCATAGAAGGAATATCGAAAACTATTTTTTTATTTTCTTCATCATAATCGGCAATAACACTATGAACAACCTGTAGCTTTTTTGTACTTAGCTTTCTCATGATGCACCTCCTTTTATGAATATTAATACTGCTTTCCCTACTAATATTAAATCATCATTTTAGGGCATTATCAATAGCCAAGAACTTTACACTGTTTATGAAAAAAGGTTATTTTTTCGTAAGTATTTGAAGCTCTTATCTAGCTTCATTTATAAAAAAATATTGAAATTACTTTGTAAGTCGGCAGAGTTACTTTTCAATTAATCATACTATATTTTTTATGCTTACATATAAACCGTAATAGGGATA
>CAZVCD010000432.1:0-1692 GCA_964625675.1 uncultured Victivallales bacterium
TTTTTTAGCTTAGAGTGCCAGTTTTGTTTGTTTTTTGACCGTTTAAGCCCCATATAACAGGCTTTATTCATATAGCATACTAAGCACTAGTTACTTAGCGTACAACGACCCCGTTCAAAAGGGAGTGTTTACAGCGACTCGTTTCAAAATCACTCCGGCTTTATGAGCAGAAAGCTAACAGGAAGCAGCTTTTGGAGTATTTGGAACGATGGATTATATATTTTAGGGGCGGGCTAAAAGGAATAGTCCAAATAAAAGGTATAAAAAATATAGAATTGTTCATTGACTACAACTTCAAAATACCTTATAAATATAATTATAGATGAATCTAAGTGATATTTGATAAGTATGAAGTCTTGAAAAATATTTTTGTCCTTTGATTAAAACGTAGAAGAAACCCAATTCATAAAATATAACAAAATGAGGAATTAGCCCACATGTTAAAAATATCTGTAAGAAAAACAGCAACGCTCGTCTCGCTGCTGTCGCTAATGACCCTTGGTATTTTTGATATAAGTGCGCATACTTTACATATCAATGGGAAACTAATCATCCGCAACAAAACTAATTATCCTTTTTTACAAATTTCCCAGGTGCACAACAGTGGAAACTTTGCAACCTACTCAAAAGTGACCCAAGAAGACGATAGCTCAGGAGACCCTGTGAATTTTCCAGTTCTAAGTAAAGGAAAAGCGGGTGTAATTGATTTTACAAACCGAATACCAGATAGAATTAACGGCCTTAACGAATCATATGATCTATTTATTGTGTATCAAGTCAATGCCGTAAATTGGGCTTCTAAGGGCGGGTATTACATGATATATCTACAAGGCGCCAAATTCAAAAGCACCAAAAACTTTCCAGAACCATTGGATGTGACGAAAAACTGGCTGGGCATTCAAAATGTTTCGTGGTGTCACCACCTGACAAATTATAACTTTTATATAAGAGCAATGACATATTGGCTCCCCTTTCCTGACTCTGACATACATCCTCTAATTTTAACAATGGATACCAGCCAAATGAACTCCTACTTCAGCAATGGCGATACCCACGGCGATTCACACAGTGGCCCACTTCGCTCACCCGATACCACAGAGTCTGGTCACCCACACCTTACCTTCAAAAATCCTGCCACAAAAGGGACAATGCCCCCCCCCCACGGCATTGCAGGAGAAAAAGCGCTCAGTGTTTCACTGAAAGCATTGATGCACGACCTAGTAATAGTATTGGACGTGAACTTCCACTAATTCCTCTGAATGTAACCTACCCATCGGGGTCGTTGTGCTCTTACATGCTGATTAATAGATACTTATATATAATAATACCGAAATACAGCCCTTAAACAGTCAATTTTCATCAAAAATCAGCTATTTAAGACTTCTTGTGAAAGATACCGCATTTCTTTTAGACGTTTTTAACAAATATGTGGACTGGGCTTCCATGGCCTTACTTTCAACTTCTGAATTCACTTTTGACAGTTCTCTTTTATTACGTGGAATATATACCGCTAAACCTTCTATCCATTCTTTACTGCCTACAGCTAAACTGCTACTCCAAAATTCCTTTCTAGCATGATAATTGTTTTTTAGCTTAGAGTGCCAGTTTTGTTTGTTTTTTGACCGTTTAAGCCCCATATTGTCAAACGACAATTATATTTTCCCTTCAACGACAATTAAAAATTCCCATTGA
>CAZVCD010000433.1:0-1679 GCA_964625675.1 uncultured Victivallales bacterium
ATCGTCATTACAATCCTTAAATGGAGCAAAGTTATGTTTTTCCAACTCATCTAAATTAATATATGAAAAATCGTTATTGTTTACATAGCCGTTTTTACCTGTCTTCATAATCCTTATAAGTTCAATTTCTTTATTCAGGCTTCCTTGTTTATCTTCTAAATCATCAGATATAATATGTAGTACAGAATTACTGCTTTTAATTATAAACAACAGCTGTTTTAAAGAAGAAGTTGGATTAATTGGCACAACAACAACACCAGAAAACATAAAAGCAAAATATATTACAGCTAGATGATACGAATTATCAATCGATACAGAAACTCTATCACCTTTCTTAATCCCATTCCTTGAAAGCCAACTCGAAAAAGCTACTGCCTGATCATATATATCCCCATATGAAAAGTTATTTTCTTTGGAACATGTAATGTCTTTAATAAAATGCCTTTTGGTGTTTTTTCTAAATATTCCTTTAATAATTTCTATGTTTGAACTCATCCTTTCTTCTCCTCTAAAGCTATAAAATCAATTAAGAACTCTGCAAATTTAAAATCCAATTCACTGTCAATATCTACTGAACGTTCTCCAGTCATTACATATGCGAAAGTTTTATCTGAATAGTGTGTTCCTTGTCTCAGTAATTCCTTTTTAAAAACATATATAGAGCCATTCGGATAATAAGTCTTCCTATTATCTTGTCTGTTTTTTAAATTGATATCAAAAATTTTCTTCAATGAATGATCTTTATTCAAATACATATGCCACGAAACCGGATGATTTTCTTCTGTGAATGAAATAACAGAGTCAGCTTCTTTATCATAGAACATCTTTACAGCGCTATCTATATCGGATACCTGCCTTAATGGTGAAGTTGGCAAAAGCACTACAAAGTTATCAACTAAAATATTTCTTTCCCGTTCCAGTCTATCTACGGTGTATAAATAAGCATCTATGGCTTTTGAATTGTCTGTTGCCAAATAAGCAGGACGCATAAAAGGACATGTTGCACCATACTTAACTGCAATTTCCGCTATATTTTTATCATCGGTTGAAACAATTATTTCAGAAATCAACTTAGATTGCAATGCTGTCTCTATAGTATGTGCAATTAATGGTTTCCCTGCCAGTTCGCGGATATTTTTTCCCGGAAGCCCCTTAGATCCGCCTCTAGCAGGAATAATTGCAATCATTTTTTTATCTTCAGAATCAGGATCCATGTTAAAATAAATCTGTAAATTTTAAAATATCATCAAGCTTTTTATCAACTTTCAACTTCCTCCCGAGCACATACTTGAGTTCAGACGGAGAGATACCAGTTCCAGGCCTCTTAAAAGTTATGTCCGTTTCTTTTACAACTTCATTTGCCAACATATCTCTGGTTGTAACAACACTTCTTCTAAATCTTTTTCTTTTTTCAAATTCTGCGATTGATACAATTCTTTTAAAAGAACCTAAAGCATCAGATATATTTTTAGTTTCGTTACATATAATTTTCATTTCTTGCGGGTTTGCAGATATTTCATGATCCCACCCTGGTAAATTTTTATCTATAGTAAAATGTTTTTCAATAACGCATGCTCCCAATGCTACTGCTGCCAATGGGATTGAAGTTCCTATTGTGTGATCAGAAAAACCTACAGGATACTCAAACGTTTCTCTTAACATTTTAATGTTATTCAAAT
>CAZVCD010000434.1:0-1672 GCA_964625675.1 uncultured Victivallales bacterium
TACTATATAATAAATTTTAACTTTAAATAATATACATATATAGATTATATGTTCTCAATAAAAATCCTCGCAGAGGATGACAGACTGTAGCCTCGGGTGTACTTGTCACGGCGAAGCCTTGGCGAAGACGGAAGCCCGTGGGATAATGAAGAGCCCTCGCAGAGCGGCGACAGAAAAAATGGAACATACATTTTCAAAAATATTAAACCATATCAAAATCATTTCACTAAACAAGCTAATCGCCTGCCAGTGAATTCCAACGTTATGCCGACGGAATGAAAAAAATGAAACGAGTAACCGCAAAAAAACAGCTAGGCTTTTTAGCTATAATTGTACCTGGAATTTTACTTGCTGGCACCGGAGTTGGTGCCGGTGACCTGGCAACTGCAAGCCTCACGGGCAGCCAGCTGGGTTTGTCGATTTTGTGGGCAGTTGTTTTAGGCGGCCTGCTGAAATTTACTTTGACAGAAGGATTGGCACGCTGGCAGCTCGTTACAGGACAGACTTTTCTCGAAGGTGCCGCTCACCACTTTGGGCATATTGCAGGCTGGTTTTTTCTACCCTACCTGCTGCTATGGTCTTTTTTTGTCGGATCGGCCCTTATGAGTGCCTGCGGCATAACACTTCACGCCATGATTCCAGTATTTAATGATGCAGCTAATGCCAAAGTGTTTTTTGGCATCCTATCCGGCCTAGCAGGTTTGGGTCTGGTACTGTCCGGCGGTTTTCAGTTATTCGAAAAAATGATGGGCGTCTGCATCGGCATCATGTTCATTACAGTGACAACTACCGCAATACTACTATGGCCGGGTACAACAGAAGTCATTTCCGGCCTGTTTATACCCACCATTCCAGATGTACAGGGCACAGGCATCACCTGGACAGTTGCGCTTATGGGCGGGGTTGGAGGCACCCTCACAATACTCTGTTATGGTTACTGGATGCGAGAGAAAGGACGAACGGGAACAGAGGCAATAAAAATCTGCCGCATTGATTTAGCTGTTGGATACAGTATGACGATTCTATTTGGTGTGGGGATGGTTATAATAGGCAGCACCATTGAAATAAAAGGAAGCGGCGCCGGTTTGCTGGTCACGCTAGCTGAAAGTTTAGAAAACCAGCTGGGGATTTGGGGCCGCTGGCTTTTTCTCATCGGTGCATTCAGTGCAATTTTTAGCAGTCTGCTTGGTGTCTGGCAGGCTGTCCCATATTTATTCGCGGATATATGGGGTTTATTTGTCAAACGAACTAATCGGTCCTCATCAGGAAATATCACGAAATCTGCACCTTACCGTATTTATCTGCTTGCAATCACGTTCCTTCCCATGGTTGGTCTTTTTATGAGCTTTAAAGAAGTACAAAAACTTTATGCAGTGATCGGGGCATTGTTCATTCCACTACTTGCCATAGGTTTACTGGTTCTTAACGGCAACCGCTTATTGGTTGGGAAATTTACTAACCGGTCACTAACCATATCTGTGCTTTTGGCAGCACTTACTTTCTTTGGTTTAATGGCCTGGATGAAGTGGGCGGGGTGATTTTCTGCACTGCCCTTGGATTGCTAAACGGTGCCGTTCACGCTATTGATGTTGATAGTAAAGATATTATGTTAATGTTTGCACCAAAGATAGCTCAATGAGCTATGGCGGACAGGCCGCTGCGAAAATATAAG
>CAZVCD010000435.1:0-1670 GCA_964625675.1 uncultured Victivallales bacterium
AAGAAGAGATATCCCGTGATGAACTGCATAATTACCTCTCAGAGCTTCTGCCTGAGTACATGGTTCCTTCGATATTTGTTCATCTCAATGAGTTTCCTTTGAACACTTCGGGTAAGGTTGACAAAAAAGCCCTGCCTGATCCTGAATTTAAGGGCGATGAAGATAACTATGTAGAGCCATCAACAGATATAGAGAGACAGATTGCTGTTATCTGGCAGGAAGTATTGGGTATAGAGAGAGTCGGCATAAGGGATGACTTTTTCAGGATGGGCGGTAATTCTATACTTGCTATTAAATTTATATCTAAAGTAAGTAAGGTTTTAGAAACAGACATTAAAGTTTCAACTATTTTTAATTATAGAAATATAATGGAACTGAGCAGGAATATAACTAAAACTGCTTCCAAAGATATATTACTACTTAATGAATTTGATGATAAACAGCCCAATATATATTTTGTACCTCCTGCTGCAGGAGGCTGTGAAGTATATAAAAAGCTTGCGATGGCTCTTAATAAAAAATTTAATTGTTATGGTATTGATAATTATAATCTCAATCACAGCAAAAAAATTGGGGATCTGACAGAAATTTCACAATATTATCTAGAAATGATAACAAAAATACATACTGATTCATATTGTTATCTTAGTGGTTGGTCTTTTGGCGGGCAAATAGCATTGGAAATAGCTGCCTTGTTGGAGAAAGCCGGAATAAAGAATATAAAAGTATTATTAATAGATACAATTTTTCCTGACAATAAAATCAAAAGATTAAGAGAAAAAATAGACAAAAATAAAATTAGTGCTTTTTTAAGGCAAGACTTATTAGAAAGAGGCTATGATTTAAGCTATGTAGACAAAATACTGGATATCGGCGAAATTGAGTTAAAAATGTCGGACCAACATATTTATGCTAAATTGGATTATACAGAGGTGTTGTTATTTAAGGCATTAAAATTGGAAAAAAATATTTTTGATTATAACAAGAAAATATGTGACTATATATTGACTTTACCATACAATAATGTAGATAAGTTCACCGTCAACTTATTAAAGGTGGAATTGAATTGTCATCATGGGAACATTCTGGACAATACTGAATTATTATCTAAACATATTTTAAGATTCTTAAAGGCTTAAAGAAAAGACTTTAGTGAATCCTAATTATCGTTTTTTTTATTAATTGTATATATGTTTTTTCTATACAGATTCTTGCAGAGTATGTACTAAGTAGTGCTTGGGAGAAAACCCCTGTTTTTATGGCAAAATATTTTTGTGAGCTCAAAAAAATATCGAAAAACCATAAAATGGTTCCTTTTTGATAGTTATTAACAGTGAACCCTTTTGTATAATTTTTACTAACTCTCCATGTTTTTGCCAATTAGACGAAAAATACATCCCCCCGGCAAAGAAAGTAAAAATTTTAAAAAACATTCGATGAGGTTGCTTAAAATTTAATACCTAACACATAAAACTTTATGTGCTTTCAGCACAGACACTAAGTAATGAATAGTTCAGCGGTTCGATTACACTCATTGACTACAGTCTTTTAGCCTTAGATATACCATTTTCCCCTCTTTGGTCAAGTTTGTCATATTGTTAGTATATGCCCTGTTTTACTAGCAATATACGTAAAGGTAAATAATGACAAAAAAGAAGCTCTTCAAAAAA
>CAZVCD010000436.1:0-1659 GCA_964625675.1 uncultured Victivallales bacterium
CATTTTGACCGTTTCGTAAGCTTTCCTTTTTAGAAATATGAAGAAATGTTTTAATAAAGGGTCTTATCCAGTTTTCACAGCCCTTGAAATTAATATCTTCTAATTGTTTGGCTTCCGGGAGCACGGATTTTAACTTTTTTATTTGTTCTTCGATAAAAGGAATAACTTTTTTATTTGCAGTATTTTTCAGGTTGCCGGCTTTTTTGATTTTATTGTAAATATTCCCGGAATAATACAATATATTATTTTGTAAAAATAGATCATTATTTACAATATCGGTAACAGCATACCCTGACTTTAAAGTTTCTGTTATTTCAGATTCTCTTATAAGATATGAATGTTGAACGTCAATTATTCCTTTGTTGTTTTCGGAAGCTAAAGCCCGATCAGTCAGGGAAGAGTTAATATCAGCCTTTTTAATGCCTGAATTTTCATGTTTAACCAACTTAGAGAAAACATCAGCTAAAGAAAAATCAGAGTTGAAAAGAGTTGTAATATCATAATAAAATGATTCTGCATTGTGTTTTTTGCAGAATTTTTTTAAGATAAGATCATTTGAGGGATGTTTGCAGAAGTTTTCTTTATAATCATTAACTATTATTCTTGCTTCGCATGTATAATGATTTGACTGTGTTCTCTGATATTTTTTAGATAACTGTAACAAATCATATAAAACAGACAGCTTTTCTTTTATTGATCCCTCTACCGGTACATAAAGCCTCGCGCTGCCGTAAACATCAGAAAATTTGATTTCCTTTGATAGCTGATAGAATATTAAATTATTATCGTCTACAATAAAGAAATCATCAAAAAAATTATTATCTGTTGTTAAGTTGCTGCTTCCGTCCTGATAAGTTACACTAACACTTTTTTTGACAAGATATGTATTATTTTCTGTTTCCCATTTTTCAAATTCTTTTAAGCTGGTTGGGATACTGCTTTTTGTTTCCTCTTTCTTTTCAGCGGTTACCGGAGATTTATAATTTAATTCAAATGAAATGTTTTTTAAGTTAGCGATACCCTCAATATTAATGCTTTCTTTTCCAAACCTGTCATTTTTAACCTCTATTCTGCCTAATATTTTACTTGGATTTTCAAGGTAGTATTTGTTTAAATATACATTCGGCTGGTATTCTCCAACATTGACAAATAAATCATTATTAACGCTGCTTTTTCCTATTAAGTTATTAGGTTTTTTTTGAAGTATGATTAAATCAGCCTGTACCGTTGTGTGTGCTGTACCGACAAAATGATTATTAGGCAGTCTATAGGCAGACAAAAGGTCGCATTTATTCATTATTTCCTGTCTTAATTTCGTTTTACTTCTGCCGTCCATTGTGTATGTGGAAGTAATAAAAACAATTAGTCCCTGTTCATTTACAAGATCCATTGCTTTGATAAAATAGTAGTCATGCAGTGCTTTTATATCAGACCTTGAATGAACAGAAGCAAGCCCTCTTGATTCGGCAAACGGAACGTTTGATATAACTAAATCAAAATCTTTTTTATTAAAATTTTCAAAAGATAAATTATAATGGCTGGCTTCCGGGTATAATATATTTAGTATTCGACTGTTAATATTGCATATCTCAACAGTAGTCCAGTTTCAGAACTCCTGACATAGGCGGAAATAGTTTGGTCATTTAAAACCTTGGCATT
>CAZVCD010000437.1:0-1658 GCA_964625675.1 uncultured Victivallales bacterium
AGACACTTTCAAAACAGATTCCTATTCTTCAAGAACAATTGCAGAGTGAGCAAAGCGAATTTCTGGGAAAATATTTTGAAAGGCTTAATCTCCATTTTAAAGAATTCGGAAGTAATGATTTCAAACTAAATGTTGGCAAAGACAATTCTGGTCACACTCCAATCTACTATTTAAAAGTACAATTTAGAGATATTGATATAGCCGAGCCCGACTTAGACAGGGTTTTTAGTGAATCTGATCGTAGAGCATTATCACTGGCCGTATTCTGGGCTAGATTATCCGGAATTACTGTTGAAGAAAAAAGAAATACTATAGTTGTTTTGGATGATCCGGTTACGTCTTTTGATAATAACAGAATATCCTCGGTGCATAGAAAAATAGCTATACTCTCTGATGAAGTATGTCAGATAATTGTACTTAGCCATTATGAGCAAGAAATATCAAAATTTTTAAGTACCTATCGAAATAGCAGGAACATATGTTTTTTATCAATTGACTCTACAAACAGTGAATCTACTCTTAGTGTAGAAAGTATTGATGATTTTATCATGAATGATCACGAAAAAGCCAGAGAAAGTTTATTTAATTTTGTAATAGGAAATAATAATTCTCATAGTTCTGGTGATTTACGTATTTTCCTCGAAATAGAGATAGGTTTACGTTTTGCTAAGCAAATTAAAGATTTCAGAATAAATGAAACTAACCTATCAGATAAAATAGATAAACTTCTTGAATTCTCAGTAATTAATGAAAATACTGCTCGAAAATGCCATATGTGGCGAGAATCTCTCAATCCCGCACATCACATCTGGACTGATGATAATATTGAAGATCAACGGAGTACTGCAGGGGAGTTTATGGAGTTTGTTTATAACAATTTAATTCCTGTGCATGTTGAATAAATAAAGCTGCATATAAAAATCTTTTTGTCTTTTTGAAATTTGCTTCGAGCTGGGATTGCTTAATAGTGGCAATTACATTTCATAAACTTATATTTTACTGTCCCAAACTTAAATCTGCCTTTTTCAAAGACTTTATCGTATCCAGCTGAACCATCAATTGAGCAGAGAACTTTTCCGGGATTATCTGTTGTCCAGACGGTTAGGATTTCTCCGACAAAGATTGTATGATCACCGGTCAGAAGTTTATCAACAAGTCTGCATTCATAATTGGCAATAGCATTTTCTATAATTGGAACAGATATTTTTTCTGCTTTTTTCAGTTTTAAATTAGGCAAGGAATCCATTTTGTTTTTAATATTTCCAGATTTTGTTCCGCATAAATAAGTTTCTTCAGCAAGTTCTTTTCCTGGCCATGAAATAACAAATTCACCAGTCTCAGAAATAGCTTTATGAGTATAGTGTTTGTTATAGACACTGACTGCAAACATTGGTGGTTCTTTTGATGTGAGCATTTTCCAGCCTATAGAACATATATTGACTTTTTTATAATTT
This sequence comes from uncultured Victivallales bacterium, assembly GCA_964625675.1. GTDB lineage: Bacteria > Verrucomicrobiota > Lentisphaeria > Victivallales > GWF2-38-69. Next base: position 1,455 of record CAZVCD010000437.1, read on the forward strand.
GTTACGACCCAGACAATCCGTTCCGGACGTTTACATATTTTATGACATAATTCTCTATCAACAATTTTCATGTTATTTAACTTTCAACCACGAATTAACAAAAATTTTTTCTGTTCTGTCAAACCGTCGGTAATCCGCCGGTAGAATTATTTTTTAATGCTTATTAGTCAGCAAAATCACATTACCCGAGATAATTCTCTATTT
>CAZVCD010000438.1:0-1651 GCA_964625675.1 uncultured Victivallales bacterium
AAAGCACCAGTAGTTGGCGCAAGAGCGGGTTTGACTGATTTTTGTTCTCCATATTCGGTTTTATTTAAATTAGTATTTAACGTGTCAGCATGAATGCTGTTTATTAAAAAAAATGATAAAAATAAACTAGCAGTTAGTAATATACGGAGTTTCTTTTTCACAGTTTAATTTTCCTTTCAATGTGTGTGCGTATTATAAAATAGTGTAAATAATAATCTGCTACTTATGTAACAGCTGTAATGTATATAATAACATAGTGAGAGGGAAAAGTCTATATATCATGCTAAAACAAAATAAATATTCTGGAGAACACTGTTTTTTTACAAATATCGGGTTGAATTTTTGCTTAGAATTGATACTTTCTTAGGATATTAAAATGCGCCTATAGCTCAGTTGGTAGAGCGGATGACTCTTAATCATTAGGTCCTGGGTTCGAATCCCCGTGGGCGCACCATTCTTTTCATCTACGTATAAATTCTTATAGGTATTAGATTCTTACAAAAAAATGTATTTTAAGCATAAAACTCTCCGTGAAGTTATGGCTGAAAAAAATAGAATATAAGATCAAGTATTTTAGATAAATTACAGAGTAAAATATCGCGGAATAATTCTTTTAAGGCTATTTAATAATAAAGAATTATGTAATATAATAAATATATATTTAGTCTTAATTTAGAAAAATTATAAAGAGATAAAAGCTATGAAATTTGAAAAAGATTCTTACGAAACACCTGCTAATAAGAAAAGATGTTTAATGGATATACTCTTTTTTAATACAAGATTCTACCTTTACCTAAAATTTCTGTTTATAATATTCAAAGCAAATAAAGTTGCCAGACTTGGTAAATTCAATGATGCAGAATATTGCAAAATTGCTGATAATACATTTAAGCTTTTAGAAGACTGTGGAGCTAAGATTCATGTCAAAGGACTTGAAAATATTAGAGAAGTTGAAGGGCCGGTCGTTTTTGTCGGTAATCATATGAGCATACTTGAAACTTTTATTCTTCCAGGCCTTATCATACCATTTAAACCAGTTAGTTTTGTTGTCAAAGCAAGCCTGATAAAACATCGTTTTTTTGGTACTATAATGAAAGCTACTAGCCCTATTTCTGTTACAAGAACAGATCCTAAAAAAGACTTTAAATCAGTAATTATGGGAGGGCAGAAACTTATTGGAGAAGGCCGTTCTATTATTGTGTTTCCTCAAAGTACTCGTGGGAAGTTCGTTGCTGAAGAATTCGGTTCAATTGGTGATAAACTTGCACAGAAAGCTAATGTAACAGTTATTCCTGTTGCATTGAAAACAGACTTTTGGAGTAATGGTAAATATTCCAAGGACTTTGGACGTATTTACAGGGATAGAAAAATATTTTTCGAATTTGGTAAACCATTAGGAACTGAAATAGATAAGAAAGAACGACATTCCATAATCATTAAATTCATTTCAGCAAAGTTGAAAGAATGGAGCTCTTTATAGTCGATATTATGAAATCTGGGGATCATTCAGGTTTGAGATATCAAGGTAAAACTTCCCGGTTATTCAACGGCCAGCCCCGTCGGATGACTGGGGGACTCGTGTTTTTGTCTTTTTGCTTTAACTTCTTCATAATCAACATAATCATGATTTCAAACAGAAGTAAAAAGATCC
>CAZVCD010000439.1:0-1625 GCA_964625675.1 uncultured Victivallales bacterium
AAAAAACTTTATTATATAAAATAAGGAGCTAACCCATGCTAAATCAAACCAATTCTTGTCAACATAATTTTGAATCAAAGGAACACGATATGATAACGTTTGGAACAGTTATAAAAATCAGCCGCCCAGGTAATGGATATTCTGTTATTTGCCGGGATGCCTTAGGGATAGAGTTTAATTGTTTTACAAAAGAAATAGGCGAGCTGGAAACAGGTATGTACGTTGCATTCGGTGGGCGTGAGACAGGCAGGACAATGAAAGATTCAATACTAAAAAAATATATGCTCGGAGAAAGCAATATAACTGATCCTGAGTACAGGGATCTTTGGGAAAGTTAATAAAAAAAACAGGAGTTAACCCATGCTAAATCAAACCAATTATTTATTAAAAACAATTTTTGTTCACATAGTGTTGAATCTTTTTCCCTTGGTTGCCACGCTTGGAACCGTTATGGCTCTTATATATTTGCCGGTGAAATAATTATGAAAAAATGTTCAGAAAAAACAGAAATATATTCAAGAGTTACAGGTTATATGAGACCTGTTCGTAATTGGAACAAAGGTAAAAAGGAAGAGTTTAAAAATAGAAAACCTTATCAAATAAAAATTCAAAATTAAATATACAAAAAAGGAATAAGAATATGAACGTTTCAAAGGCAAAAAAATTACTAAGCTGCCTGAGCATTGTCGCTCTTTCAGTTTCATTTTGTCTACTGCTTCCAGGCTGCAGCGGAGATAAAGTCTCTGTAAAAAAAGCTCTGTCGGAATTTGTATCAAAAAGCTCTCCTGCACTCGGGCCTCTTTTTAATAAGGACTCCAAGGGCAGCTTTACGCACACCTGTAGAGCGACAACAGGCGGACTCTTACATCCAGAGGAGGCTCTTGTTAACAGCGGTCTTCTATCAGTAAAGACAATGCATAATTCTACTTGGAATAGTGATTCTTTAGTGTATACAGTCACTTCCCAGGGAATGAAATATTTAAATGCTTCCGGGCAAATTGTATATGCTCACTATAAACTACAGAGCCTTGATACCTTAGATATAAAAACAGAAAAAGGGCTTGGTCTTGAGCTTACAAGAGCACACTGCGGCTTTACATATACAGTAGAGAATATAGCACCCTGGGCTAAGAATAAAGAGATACTTCAGGCATACCCCGAAGTCTTAAAGTTGAAATATCTGACAGGAAATTTAACCGATACGGCCAGTATGGAAAAGGGAACTGCCGGATGGATACCTTCCATGTTCACAATGTTCCCGAAAAACACGCAGGGATGGGGAGCATAAAAACAGCAGTTGAATCTAAATGTTCAGAAAAAGACATCAGAAGGCAATACAATTTTTAAATTAAAAAAAATAAAGGAAAATGAAAAATGAAAACAGTTAAATCATTAATTGGAAAACTCAACAACAAATATTTGTACGTATGTGCAATGTTCTTTTGCCTGCCATTAGTTGCACGGGCAAGCGATGCCGGCTCACAACTCAAAGAAGGCGTTGGTAAAATTACCGGCGTAATTATGATCTTTGCCTTTATACTAGCTGTGGCTTTTGCTGTAGTTGGCGGACTCAAATTTGCTAAAGGAGAAAAAGAAACTGGTAAAGTAATGATAATTGGCGGTGG
>CAZVCD010000440.1:0-1593 GCA_964625675.1 uncultured Victivallales bacterium
AAATTAGTGTTTGAACAATCTAAATCGTTATTGCTTATCTTATTCTATCAGGTTAAATTAAGTTTTAGTCCTAAAACCCCTTGTCGCAGCATAGCCGTAGGCGAAGACGGATAAACCAAAACCTAAAGCCTAAAAGTATGAATGAAGAAGATACAATTGCAGCAATTTGTTCTGGAGTAGGTTCCTCTGTTACTATTGTTAGAATTTCCGGAAAGCAATCTCTTGAAATAGGGAATAAAGTTTGGAAATCAAAGGCTAAAAAACTTTCTTTTAAGAGCAGAAGGATGCTTATGCTTGGTCGAATATATCCTAACAATGATCCAGTAGGAGAATCTGTTCTAGCTGTTTATATGCCTGGACCTAGCAGTTTTACCGGAGAGGATATTGTTGAAATTCATGCACATGGCGGTTCCTTTAATGCACGACGTGTTCTTGATGAAGTAATTAAGAACGGCGCAAGACAGGCCGGACCGGGAGAATTTACATTCAGGGCTTTTATTAACGGTAAGCTTGACCTCACACAAGCCGAAGCCGTTTCTGATCTCATCACTGCTAATAGCAACATGGCTATACATCTAGCGGAGCGTCAGATGGATGGTGTTCTTGGACGCAAGATTACTGAAATCAGAAATAAACTGATAGAGATACTTGTAGAATGTGAATCCAGGTTGGATTTCCCCGAAGAAGAACTTGATTTTATACCTGTAAAAGAACAATTAAAACACCTTTCAAAAATTAAAACTGAAATTGAAGAGTTATATAACACAAGAAAAGAGGGCGCAATATTGCGGGACGGCATCAGGGTTGTAATTGCGGGACGGCCTAATGCCGGAAAATCCTCTCTTCTGAATTTGCTTCTAGGATATGACAGAGCAATCACAACATCAATCCCGGGAACAACACGCGATACACTGGAAGAGTTTGCCAATGTACGCGGAATACCTGTAAAGTTAATTGATACTGCAGGAATTAGAAAATCAGACAACCTGATTGAAGAAATTGGGATCAAAAGATCACTCTCTTCATTAAAGCGTTCACAAGTAACTATATGGTTACTCGATGCTTCATATAAAGACTTGGCTAAAGAGCAATCGGAGATGGAAAAACATTTAAAAGGTGTAAAAAATGTTATTGCTGTTTGGAATAAAGTTGATCAGGTTAAGAGTCCTGAAGACCTGCCGAAAACACTCTTTCCAACAGTAAAAGTTTCTGTTACCGAAAAAACAGGAATTGACAATTTTTTGAATATCTTTGAAAAACTGGTTTGGGAACACCCACATGTTGAAGAACCAGAAATAGCTGTTTCAGTAAGACATGCAGAACTGCTTGCTCAGGCATCAAAACTGATCCCGGATATTTTAAATACCTTGTCCGATGAAGATTGGGAATTAGCCGCAGTAAGTTTAAGAACAACAGTTTCAGCACTTGGAAATATTATCGGAGAAGAAACAGATCTGGATATCTACGAAACTATCTTCAGTAAATTCTGCATAGGCAAATAAACAGTAACCTATTTATTTAAAATACATTTTATCTACAAACTCATTTTGAAAATCAGGGTGGGTTGAGAGCTCAATATGCCTGGTGCTTGAA
>CAZVCD010000441.1:0-1572 GCA_964625675.1 uncultured Victivallales bacterium
CTTTGAGCGCCTACTCCACGAATTAATACGATTGCAAGAACTATACTGATAATTGCAAACAGCATAGATAGACCCATTGCGTATTCATAACCATATATAAATGCCTTAACCTGTGCAACACTGCCTCCAAGTCCTTTGAATATTACGTTTGGTTTTATTAATTCATTTTGCTTAATCGCACCATAATAGTCAAATACAGACATAGTTACAGCAACCCCCAAAGTACCACCCAACATACTTCCAGCTTTAAAAATACCGGAAGCGACCCCTGCCTGCTCTGGCGGCGCCGGATCTAGAGAGGCTTGCGTTACCGCAGTAACCATTAGCCCAAGCCCAACTCCCATTATGATAAACCCCGGCAATAAATCCATATATACGGATCTGGCATTTGCAAACACTAATAGGTACATGCCATAGGATATTAACGCCATACCGACGGCTGTAGGCCAACGTAGACTGAAATGGTGTGAAAACCACCCACCAATGGGTGTAACTATAAGTATAGAGAGGGTTAGCGGAAGGAGTAATAATCCGGTTTTAAAGGGCGGGAAAAGCAAAACGTTCTGCATATAAAGTGCCATGAAATATAGTACAGCTGAGAACGAAAAATTACATACTAAATTGACAAGGTTACCACCTAGTAACCCTCGTCTAGCAAATAGAGATAATTCTACAAGAGGCTCAGGATGCTTGATTTCAATAACTAGAAATAGGATACCAAGCACTATTGAAAGTGCAAGTAGACTTAAGGTTGCCATGGATGACCAGCCAAAAGCGTTCCCTTCGGTTAGTACAAACATGAAAGCTAATAATGAACAACTCAAGGTAATTAAACCCCCAAAATCCACGCGCTCAACTCTTTTTAAATCACGAGAACCTTTCATAGACCACAATACAATCCCAGCAGCTATCGCAGCCAATGGTACATTATCCCAAAAGATCCAACGCCAATTACCGAAACTCTGATAAATCCCACCCTGAGTTGGGCCGAGAGATTGACCTAACCAAATCACAGCAATCCAAATACTAAGAGCCATACTGCGCTGGGCACCCATAAAACTAGAGGATACAATAGCTAAAGAAGCAGGCAAAATAAGGGCTGCCCCTAACCCCATAAATGCACGACAGATGATAATTAATAACACCGAAGTTGAAAAACCGGCAACTAGAGAAGAAAGAGCAAACAGGAATGTCCCTATCAGTAAAATTCTCCGCTTTCCGTATATATCTGTAAATCGCCCCCCCGCAACAACGACCACTCCAGCTAGTGAAAAAGCTATTATCAGCCATTGCAAGGTATTCAGAGAACTATTTAGCTCTACCGCCATTTCGGGTAGTACAATTATCACATCAGTCGCGGATAACCATACTAATCCGGAGGCTAAACTTACCGCGACCAGGGTCCACCACCTACGCTTATATGATGTATTGTTTTTACTTAACTCAAGTTCACGTTCCATAATATTTTATCCTCCATAATAAATTTGTATTCTTAAGTAAGATTACAAGATAAATCGTGTTTTTGCTTGTCCCGCCATTTTATCTCGGCGAAGCTTTATGCGAAGACGGAAG
>CAZVCD010000442.1:0-1553 GCA_964625675.1 uncultured Victivallales bacterium
AAGGTAGTATTAAACTATCTTTCAAAATAAAACAATAGAAGAAGTGCCCTTGGATACCACAAAAAAAGATAGTGTTGCAAAAAAGGCAAAAACAAGTTTAACTTGATTTATGGTCTAATTATCCCAAAAATTTTATTTCTGGCTATTTTTAAAATATTAATTTTTTCTAACCGCAGGATGATAAACATACCACATGTTAACATCAGTAGTACTATTCCAAAAAAACAGTGAAATAAATCCAATGCTTCAACGTGATAGCTTTTCAGAACAACAAGTATACCTGCGCCTATTACTGCACCAAAAATACCGGCAGAAAAGCTTGATACTATCGTAATTATAAGAGTGGAACCAACACGTTTAATGGAAGGAATAATATTTAGAAAATAAATATTTAGAGAAAGAAATCCGCCCATTTGAGCTGCGCCAATAAAGAAAAAGATTACACCATTATACCATGGATTAAATTCCTTCGGAGCTGCAATCCACATACCGGAAGCAATAACCATAAGAGAATACAGCCCAAATAAAATTCTCTGTGGACCGATTTTATCCATAAGTTTTTTACATATTAATGAAATTACAATTGCGCCTGTCAGTTGGATTAAAATAAATGAGATCGCTTCATAATCCATTATTCCATACCCTTCTTTTAATGCAAGCATTGAATAAGGAACAGTTAAGGTAATACCTATAAAGTATATTGTCTGAATCCAGATAAGGTTGCGGCCTGCTGGATATTTCATTATAAAATTAACTGCTCCTCTCAATGTAACTGAAGCAGAGATTTTAGGTGTATTGCTTTCAGGTACTAAAAAAACATTATATGCTGCACAGCAACCAAAAAAACATCCCATAATAATAACTGTCTGGAACGTTTCTATTGAATCCCAAAAGTCAAAAAGAATAACAAGACCTAGTATGCCGAGGAAATATGCGATATTAAAATATAAAAATAGCTTTGAATTATACTTACCTCTATCTTGTTCAGATGTGATTTCACCTAACATAGGAGTCCAGCCGATACAGCCAACTCCACGAAAAGCATAAAATCCAAATGCGCCGATAAGAATAAAAACGATACCTAGATTAAAAGAGGAAGTGTAATAAATAACCACCGGAGCAGCTACTGCTATAATGGTTGATATGCTTCGCAAAAACCAGGAGATGGCAACTGTTTTTGATACGCCAATTATTCCTACCATCCTTTTGCCGATAAATATAAAAGGCATTCCAAGAAAGAGAAAAGAAGACATTATCCCAACAATATAGTCTGGTACACCAATCTTCAGGGCATACAGAATCAGTGTGCTTTCTGCAAGTAGAGCTACAGAAAATCCGTTAAATGTAGAAAAACGCATATATTTTTTCTGTCCGTATCTTTTCTGTTTTTCCGATAGAACTTCATTCATTATATTGCCCTTTTCTACAATAACATATTCTATACGGAATCTACTCATTAATGACTGAAGTATCAAAGAAAGGGAGAAAAATAAAGAAAATATTTTTATTACTATTCCTATTATATAATAGTGATTTAGCAACTTATAGTAGTT
>CAZVCD010000443.1:0-1551 GCA_964625675.1 uncultured Victivallales bacterium
ATGCTAAATATGTTATAGCTCAACTTGTCATTTTTTATGAATAATTCAGGTTAGTGATAATTATGGTCAAAAAAATACACTTTATGCTTCTTCTTAATTTAATTTTACATTAAGGTTTATGGTTTTCAAAGGAATACATGTAAAAATATTAAAACCCAACAAACAGGTAAAGTGCTTGTTTCTTTAAATGTTAAATGATGGCAGTTTTTCGGTTTATCTATAATAAGTTTGCATTGCTTTCTTTTTTAGTACTATCAAAATCAATAGTATAAGTGTATTAGTGCCTGAACTACCTTTAACTTTTTATTCTTCTTAAACCCTCAGCATACACCTTATTTGGAACTTCATAATTCAAACTTTGATGAGGCCTTGAGCTATTATACTTCATAAAAAACCTCTCAATTCCTTTTCTCAGGTCTTTTACTGTTTCGTAATCATAGAGAAATATGTTTTCATATTTTAAACTTCGCCATACTCTTTCAATATGTGCATTGTCTAGAGCTCTACCTTTGCCATCCATGCTTATTTTTATACCCTGATCTAGCAAGGTTGAGGTAAACTTATCAGATGTGAACTGACTTCCCTGATCTGAATTGAATATTTTTGGTTTTTCATTTTTTCTTAATGCTTCTTCTAGGGCATCAATACAAAAATCTGTATCCATTGTATTAGAAACTTTCCAAGAAAGAATTTTTCTACTAAATAAATCCTCAACAGCGACTACATAAGCTCTGCTGCCCTTTATTTCGGTATATGTTATTTCTGTTGCGCATGCCTGGTTAGAATGTGTTATTTTTAGATCTCTTAAAAGATAAGGATATTTTCTATGTCTTTTATCTGGCGCTGATGTATTAATTCTTTTACGAGCTGCATTATATCTAGTGTATAGGAATTTGCTTTTTAACATATTCATAGTCAACATGATTGTGTATCCAAACAGAAATAAAAAGACAAAAACAAGTTTAACTTGACAAATTTCTCCAGCCAAAAAGATATTTCCCTTGTTGCTGTAAACCCCCCATGTTGTGCCGTCTGACAACGGAAGTTTATAAACTATTTCATTATTAAATTGCTGTATCATAATTACCGCCACATAAATCCTAACAATTAATTATTCATGATATCATACACTATGTACTAATTTATTCTGGTTTTCTTTTAATAATGATTCCCCTTAAAACAATTAATTCTCTTCGTAAACTAAAAAAAATATCCTCTTTTCAAATTTTTGTGTAAATTAGAATTTTAACTCGTTTTCTACCTTAAGATGACCTATCTGTTTTAAAAGCTCATCTTCAGGATAATTACCCTGGACTGCATTCTTACTACGTTCAGATTTGCTGAAAAATGCCTGAGGTAGATTCTCAAGTGCTTTCTTCTTCCATTGACCTACTAGACTTGGATGAACTCCGAAGTCAGAAGCTATCGCTGCTATGCTGCGTTCTCCCTTTATTGCTTCGACTGCCACCTTGCTTTTAAATTTACTGTCATACCGTTTCTTCATGATCTTTACCTCCTGAATAATATTATAACATTTAATACTTATTCAGG
>CAZVCD010000444.1:0-1541 GCA_964625675.1 uncultured Victivallales bacterium
GGCCAGCCCCGTCGGATGACTGGGGGACTCGTGTTTTTGTCTTTTTTTTATTGCGATAGTTAACTTTGTTGGCTATTAACAAGTTAAAAAGCAAATTCCTGTACTTTTTAACTACTTCTATTTATTGCATGGAGGTAAAATATCACCAAACAAAAAATGCAGTGATTTATGTCACTGCATTTTTAAATAGACAAGTTAAACTTGTTTTTGTCTTTTTATTTCTATTTGGATCCACAATCATGTTGACTATGAATATGTTAAACAGCAAATTCCTATACACTTAAAATATGATTTTTATTTTGATGAAAAGTTAAAAAAGAAACAGGCAGGAAGGAAGCCTTTATCGTTCTTATTTAGTAACCCTATTTGTAAACCATATGATTCTTCAGCACTATTAATAAAACCTAATTGAAATATTGAATTTGACTTTACTGCATCATTACCTAATCCAATTTGTACCGATGTTTCTGCGTTATCAGCTAAATTAATAAGAGAAAGTTGCACGCCATTGCCATCTTCATAACTATTAGTGAATACTGATAATTGAAGTCCTTCCATTTGTCTTCTAGAATAAGTAGAAAAAATAGCCGTCTGCATTCCAGTTACGTGTCCTGTTTGGCTTGAAAATAACCCGGCATCAAGCCCAGCAATTTTCTGATTCTTTCCACTAAAAGTAACAAAGCCAAAATTTATGCCGTCGATATCAGCTTTTGCAGGGGTGCCCCAAATACCGGGCCAAAGGCTAAACTTAACAGGGGACCATGATTCTCCTGATTCTGTTGCCGCCATTTCTGTTGAAAGAAATGCTGTAAAACATAAAAAAAGAACTAATGTGATTATAATTTTTGCTTTCATGTTATATCCTTTGATTTTGTATTGTTTAAGGTTTATTTTGAGACTGAAAAGTTAAAGAGGAAGCTCATCGGCAGAAAGCCATTGTCCATTCTATTTAGAAAGCCTATTTGTAAGCCGTGCGATCTATCGGAATTGTTTATAAAACCAAGTTGAAAAATTGATTTTGATTTTGTCGCAACATTACCGACTCCAATTTGTACCGCTGTTTCCGCGTTTACGTTTTCAGTAACAATAGAAATTTGTAAACCACTACCTTTTACAAATTTAACTACAGCTCCACTTAATTGTACTCCTTCAAAGTCTTTACAATAAGCAGCAAGACCAGCCATTTGCAACCCGGTTACATTATCTGATATGGCTCCAGCTAACGCCATATCTACCCCATCTACTTTTTGATTTTTCCCAGTACTAGTACCTATACCTAAATTCAGGCCATAAATGTTGCTTTTTTCAGGAAAACCCAAAAAACCAGGGATAATAGTGATTTTAATCGGTGACCATGATTTAGTAGTTTTTGCTGCTGCAAGTGAAAAAAATCCTGCAAAGCAGAAAAATACGGCTAATACAATTAAAGCTTTCTTATTCATGTTGTATCCTTTGTTAGTTAATTTATCGCGCATCAAGGGCTATATAGTGTCTGTGCTGAAAGCACATAAAGTTTTAAGTTTTAAGTTTTAGGTGTTAAG
>CAZVCD010000445.1:0-1538 GCA_964625675.1 uncultured Victivallales bacterium
TAGTAAATTGAATACCAAAGATACTTCATCTGACCACAATCGGGCGCCTGCGACGCCCGTTTGTAGCAGGTGAGTTTAGCAAATCACTCTTGTTCAGCTATTTTGTTTTTCAGGAGCGAAACTGTTTCAAAATGTGCGGTTCTAGGAAACATATCAACTATTTGCGTTTCTTTGACATCGTATACAGTTTCACTCAAAATGCGTAAGTCTCTGCAAAGTGTATCTGGAGCACATGAAATATATATTATATTAGCAGGCTTAAGTTTAAGCAGATAATTTATGATCTGTTTATCTAATCCTGTTCGTGGCGGGTCTACAATAACAGTCGTTTTGTTTTGCTGCAGTGTACAAAGAATGCTTTTTGCAGCAGATATTGCCGGTAACGCTAAAAATTTGATATCACATTCGTGGATATTTATATTCATTTTAGCAGTTTGTACCGCCTTTCTGTCAATGTCAGAAGCATAAACCTTCGGAACACCAAATTTTGATGCCGCGATCGCAAACAATCCGACTCCGGTATAGAGGTCAAATAGATATTGTGTCGGATTCTCTTTTAGCAACGTTTTAACTTTTTTCAATAACAGGTCTCTTGCGGCAATATTGATCTGAAAAAAGGATTTTACCGGGACTTTAAATGCTCCAATAGATGTTTCCTCCTCAATAAGTGTGTCATTGCTGCTTTTTTCTGTATAAGTAAAAGCTCCATCTTTTTTTGTATATCTAAAAACAATAGAACTGGAATCATTTAGCATGGGATCACTCAAATCAAAGGTCTGTAGTTTTGCATTGATCTCCTTGCATGCAAGAGGACAACTCGAAATATCTAGTATGCCCTTATTGTCTTCTAAATAATAACCAAATTTAGTATTTGCTTTATTTTTATGTAATGCGATTTTATTTCTGTAATTTAATGTCTTTGGAGACGGAATTGTTTTTTTGAGAATCTTCTCTGGTTCGATTTTAGCAAAACGTTCAAGCAGGTCTTTAAACTGCTGAGTCTTAATTCTAATTTCTTCTTCATAGGTTAAGTGCTGGTATTGACAACCCGGGCAACAGTCCTCCCCAATAGTCTCAGGTGATAATGCGAGCGGGCAAGTAGGCTTTATTCTGTTAGAAGAAGCAACCAAAACTTCTATAAGCTTTGCTATTAAGTACTTATTCTTTACTATTTTTACCTGTGCTTTTACCTTTTCATCTGAAATCGTCCCAGGCACAAAACAGGCCATTCCATCATATCTGCCAATACCTTTACCGCCATTAGCAATAGTAACGATATCAAGTTCAATTATTTTCCCAATAAGATTGTTCATTGCAATGCTTTCATTTTGACTTTCGTCGATTTAAATCATACAAGAGTATCGCTAATTCAAATAATTACAATTGATTATCAATACCTTTAGATATAAGTAATGAGAGAAGAAGCACGAACTTTTTAACAACCACAGGCATAAACTGCAGACTTAGACAGGGTCGGTGTGAATAAAACACCTAATAAACACTATGTTATTATTCATTATGATGTTATATTTTTGAAT
>CAZVCD010000446.1:0-1530 GCA_964625675.1 uncultured Victivallales bacterium
TAAAGCTCTCTTCACTGTCATCTATAAACAGACTTAAATCAAATTTAGCCACCTTGTAATGTTCATGTATATTAACGGGTTTAAACAGATCACTTTCTTGTTCTTTCCCGAAACTCTGAACTCCGAACATTATCTGAAACATCGAATGACGACTCTGATCCTTAGAAACTTCAAGCTCATTGATAAGCATCTCAAAAGGTATATCCTGATGCAAATGTGCTTCTTTCATCAATCCGGCTACCCTGGATATAAGATCAGAAAAGCTATCTCCTTCTCTAATTATCAATCTTAAAGCAAGAGAGTTCACAAAGAAACCTATCACATCTTCAAGCTGACGGTAATGCCTGTTCGCTATAGGGGTGCCTATGATAATATCCTTCTGAGATGTATATTTTTGCAAAAGCACATAAAAAGCACTCAATAGAACGCTGTAAAGTGTAGAACCTTTATCTTTGGCTATCTCTCTAAGCTTATGTGAGGTCTTACTGTCTATTTCAAAGCAAAATTCATCCCCGCTGTAATCAATTTCAGAGGGCCTTACTTTATCCGTAGGAAAATTCAAAGTCTCAAAGCCTGAAAGCTTATCATGCCAGAAGCCAAGCTGGTTTTCTAATATTTCACCCTGCAAGTACTCTCTCTGCCATACGGCAAAGTCTTTATATTGGATATCAACTTCAGAAAGAGTTAACGGTCTGTTTTCCGTATAATGTCTATAATAATCTTCAAGCTCCCTTAAAAATATATCAACTGACCAGCCGTCAAATGCTATATGATGTATCACTATGCATAAATAAGTCTTGTTTTCTGTATGATACAGTGATACTTTCACAGGATAATCTGAAGATAAATCAAAAATATTATTTATATCTTTATCCAGTACCTTATCAAGCTCTTCTGATGAAACGGTCTCTTCCTTAATTTCAAGAGGCCTCTCAAGTACCAACTGATAATCATTGATCTCATCATTCTGCCTGAATACGGTCCTTAATACATCATGACGGGAAACAATTTTGCAAATACTCTTTTTAACAGCATCAATATCAATGCCTGCGGATAATTCTAACACAGCAGGTATATTATAGGCATTAGTACCGCCCTTATATTTATCTATGAACCATAAACGCTCCTGGGCAAAAGATAACGGCGCTTTCTCTAGATCTGCCTTGGGTATAGTTACTGATATATACTCTGTACAGTTTGAAATAATAGATTCAATCGTACTGTTTTTGAATATATCTGCAACACTGAGCTTGATCTCTGTATCACGGGATATCCTGTTAACAAGTTTAATAGCAAGTATAGAATTACCGCCCATCCTGAAAAAGTTGTCCCTTATGCCGACTCTCTCTATACCCAATGCTTCCTGCCAGATAACAGCAATCTGTCTCTCTATATCTGTTGATGGCTCTACATAGTTATCTTCATCGCCCTTAAATTCAGGATCAGGCAGGGCTTTTTTGTCAACCTTACCCGAAGTGTTCAAAGGAAACTCATCCAGATGAACAAATATCGAAGGAACCATATAGTCAG
>CAZVCD010000447.1:0-1524 GCA_964625675.1 uncultured Victivallales bacterium
CTCTTTAATATATCAGATACTCTGTTCTGAAGTTTCTTTGATTTCTTTTCAAGAATATCATAATAATCTAACCCTTTTGAAATTTTATCTGCCTCTTCAGCAATATCTTCTATTTTGATCAATGCTTCTTTTGTATTATTGCTGAAAGTCTCGGATAAAATTGTCTTAAGTTTGGAAATTTTTTCAGGATCATTAATTCTTTCATCAAAAATAATTTTTCTTGCGTTCTCAACTACAGTAAACTGATCCTTAATTTCTTTACCAGTTGAACAAATTCTTTGATTCCTGGTTTTTCTTTGTAGGAAATAGTTTTCCCTGTTCTCTCGTTCTGATGAGTTTAATGTAGTTTGAGTGGCCTGAATTACTTTCTCTATAAGCATGTCATTTAATATGTAATGCTGATGTACAACAAAGGCAATCAGCATCAGATATTTCCTGTTTTCCCGCCTGTCAAGTTGAAATATTTGAGATTTAATTACAGATGAAGCATAATATTTGATAAGTGATGGAGAAAGTTCAAGCTTTTGAATTATCGGTTTTATTTTTGCAAAAAGAGCGTCAAGAAATTTAAGATCAATGAGGTTTTCTTTGATTTTTGAAGGTTTTGCAGAATGATTAAATCTTTTTAGCAATGTTAATTTGTAGGCATTGCTTTTTGTTCTGGTCTCTACTGTTCCAGATGAGTCAACTGCCAGCATCAGTAACTCATCAAGCAGTTTTCTGTCTTCATTAGATAAAATATTCGTAAGCTTCTTTATAAGACTGTTCTCAAAAATTCTTAGTGCTTTAGTAATGATTTCAGCTATGGGGTAATAGTTAGGAATTTCAACACCCTTCATTCGAATGAACTGAAGTAATGAAGCAAACATTGTTCTGGGTTTTATACATTTAGAAGAAAGAAAAACAGCTTCTTTTAATAAAAGGTTATATTCTGCTGAAGTGAATTTCTTTATCCCAAATTCCTCCAGTATAATAGTTTGATGCCGCTTATAAGTACTCCCTGTATACTCAGATAATAAAATATGGTCAGGCTTAATATTCAATTTATTGAGTGTATATTCAATGTCACGTGAATAATATACAGCTGCTGCATAAAACTTATTGAATGCTCTAAAATATGCTATCTGCAGCATAAAACCAACCCGGCTTGTAGGAGACCTAAGAGAACGGATTAGTCGATCAATTTTTTGGGAAGTATAAAAACACCTTTTCCTATCAGTTCCTGATAGGATTGGCGGAATATCAAAAGCTTCAATTTCCTTAGAGCTAAGTATTTTTATAATATCCATTTCTATTCCAATATATATATATTATGGTCTGCCGGAATATTAAACCTTACAATTTACATTTTAAAGTGAAAAAGTGTAGACAATTTAGGATTAAGGTAATAGTTTATACTGATTATATGGTTTTATATCATGTATTTAGGAATTCTATGGCGATTTACTACGGAATGTTTAGTTTTACCCAACCATGCAAAGAACAAGAACAATAGAATTTAAAATATAATATACGAAGTTCATC
>CAZVCD010000448.1:0-1516 GCA_964625675.1 uncultured Victivallales bacterium
TGGCATCCTCTGTATTAGTTGAAAAATCTTCTCCTTTCAGGAGAGAGCAGGATCCCTCAAAGAAAAGGTCACTATATAACGATGTTCCCATCGCTAAAATGTTTATCTTTGATTTATGTTTTTTATACGCTTTCTCTATACCTTCTTTATCCTTAAAGATAAAGTTCCCTGAACCAATGCCATCTGTTTCAATCAGATATTTCTTCTTTTTGAGATCATCAATGATTCCCTTTAAATTAGGGCTGTCATCAACAGTGTCCACAATTGTCTTTCTTCCATCCATTTTACACCTCTTTTTTACTTTTATATTTTATTCACATAGTTTCTCTGGAACCCTTTTATATCCAGTTATACCGTTGCCTTTTTATATTTTACCACTTCCCACCCTAAACCTCAAGAAATCTCTTTATTTTTATTTTTCTCTAGTGCCCCTTTTCTCGGTTTCATCCCTCTAATCTCCCAATTTATCACAGTGTCCTCAGTAACCCCTATTTGCTCAGCAAACTCCCTTATAAGCATGTTTTTGCCCATTCTTGCCCTTCTAAGCCTCTCTCCGAGGGTTTTTGGGATAAGTTAGGCAAACATCTATGCAGTGAGTTTTTATTGTTAATGTTCGCAATGAAAAATTAATAGCAAAAATTTTTCCAATAAACTCTGGGAGATGATACTCTGCCCGTAGATAGTTTTATATAGTTAATTTGGATATGCAATTATGAATGAGATATTTTATATTTACAAAAAATGAATTAACATCATTAATTAAAAACCTATTCAAATTCGGAAAAAAAGAATTGGTATTTTTAGCTGTCGTAAACACCATACTTTTTTTATCATTATTTAGCTTGGAATTTGTTCAAAATAATCTTTCTGTTTTATCCCCCTTATTTGTGATTGCTGTTATTCTCATCTATAAAAATATTACAGGATGCACAAAATTTGATTTATTTAAAGTTGTTTTTCAATGGATTATTATCCTAGAAATTCTTGGATTATTCTCTAATGCTTACGTTCTGCCTTACTCTGAAAATCCACTTTTATTAATTCTTGCAGAGTTGTTATCAAGCATAAGTTTCATTATCGGAAGCACGATAATACTAATAGGGCTTGTAGAAGTTCTATACCTCAAAAAAAATGATTATAAAGAGATACTTCTAATAACAATAATTAGCTCTTTAATCTTTGTGTTTTCTTCACTCCACGAATTGTACTATACCGGATTAACCCTTAAATTGCTCCTAGACATTAAATTTATAATCGGAACAATAGCCGGGATATTATTGTTCTACTCTTTTAATAAAATAAAAGATTATATTTCAGTAAAACATAAAGAACTTTCATTTTTTATATCTTTAGGATTAATCATCTTTCTCTTAGAATATCTAAGTGGATTATTTTTAATTCCTTCTTCGGTTCTCCAAGTTGAATATGTTAATTTATTTGAACTATTTATCTTCAAATTTGAATTTTTTGTTGGTTTTACACTGATTGTATGGTTTGGGGATAGTCAAGGGTGTAT